>NZ_JBSFLZ010000001.1:15849-271736 GCF_053599315.1 Saccharopolyspora sp. NPDC000995 | reverse complement strand
TACATCCGGCTGGAGGGCCGCGCGTTCGGCGACGTGCCGCTGAACCTGGAGTACAAGCTGGAGGTGTG
Source organism: Saccharopolyspora sp. NPDC000995 (assembly GCF_053599315.1). NCBI lineage: Bacteria > Bacillati > Actinomycetota > Actinomycetes > Pseudonocardiales > Pseudonocardiaceae > Saccharopolyspora > Saccharopolyspora sp. NPDC000995. Next base: position 271,668 of record NZ_JBSFLZ010000001.1, on the reverse strand, counting down.
GGACTCGCCGAACTCGGCGGGGATCATCATCGACGCCATCCGGGCCGCCAAGATTGCCAAGGACCGGGGCATCGGCGGACCGATCCTGTCGGCGTCGTCGTACTTCATGAAGTCGCCGCCGGAGCAGTATTCCGACGCCGCCGCCTACCAAGCGGTCGAAGACTTCATCGCCGGCAAGCTGGAGCGCTGATCGGCTGTTCGGGGTTGCCGCACGATCGGCAACCCCGAACCGCACGAGCGGCAATTCGCAAAACTCGCACGGTGCGCGCACCGCGACAGGTGACGAGGTGTTCGCCGGAGTTGTCGCAAGCGGTGAAGCCGCTTTGCCCACCCTTCGCAAGTGGCACCGCCGCGGGTTCTCAGAGGCCTTCTCGCCAGGACAGCCCCGACGCGACGTTGGTTACGTGTGTCGGGGATCCCGGAGTCGAGCAGGCCTCTGAGATTGCGCCACCCGCACCGCCAAGCAAAACGAGCCCGGAATCCGGGCGAAGAAAGGGCACCCGCTTCGGCGCAGGTGCCCGCTTTTCCTGTACGAGGTGTGCTCCCGCCCCACGCGCTGCCTCCTTCTTCAGTGTTGGAGCTGCTGCTCGGCCCGCGCCAGGACCGAATGCACCGTGGCCTGGCCGTCGGTGGTCACCCACGACACCCGCAACCCGGGGCGAACGCGCTTGCGGCCAATGCGCACCGGCCAGCCCGCAACTTCCCGCGCCTGCTCGGCGATCTCCTCGCCGGTGCCGTTCGGGTGCTCCGCGACCACCGCGAACTCGTCGCCGCCGTAGCGGGCGACGGTGTGCTCGTCGCTGAGCCCCTCCCGGAGCCGGCCGGACAGCGTGGTCAGCAGGTCGTCGCCGCGATCGAAGCCGTGCTCGGCGTTGAATGCCGCCAGCCGCTGCACGTCGATCAGCACCAGCGTGGACAGCGTGCCGCGACTGCGGGCGCGGACCAGCGACTGCTCGAGCCGGTCCAGCAGGAGCACGCGGCCCGGCAGCCCGGTCAGCGGGTCGAGCAGGCCCCGGCTGTGCGAGACGTCGGTGTGCACCGGCTGCAGCAGCATCAGCACCCGGCTGCGACCCTGCACCCGCACAGCGTGGTAATCCGCCCAGATGCGGCTGCGCGGTTGGCCGCTGCGGGCGATCACCATCGGGATGGACAGCGGCGAGCCGGCCCGCAGCACCTGACCGGCCAGCTCTGCCCAGTCCGGCATCGGTGCTCCGGTGTCGTCGCGCACCTGCCAGCCGACGGGCCGGGTGCCGGTGAGCAGATCGGACTTCGCCAGCTGCATCAGTTCGGCAGCGACGTCGTTGGTGGCCAGCACCTGGCCGCGTTCGTCGGTCAGGAGCACGCCGACCGTGAGCCCACTGATGAGTTCGTCCCAGACTGGCGCCCACTGACCGGGTGCAGCCACTTCGAGGACACTCATTCGGCCCCCTCCTCCCCACCGAACGGAGCAGTCCGTCTGAGCCTCCCCTTCGGGCAGGGCGAAATTCAAGGTCTCGGCGACTACCCGTATTGGTGGTATTCACGCTCCGCACATAACGGTGAGTCAGTTGTTCGCGGTGCGTTCCCCCCAGATCACCTCGGGGCCGGGGCTTGATGAATCGGGCAGGTGAAACATCGCCCGGTGGCCCGGGACTCAAAATCGCCCTGCGGCACCCACTTCACCCGATCGAATATCTACGCTGGTCGAGGTGCCGCAGGCGAGAGGATGGTGCATGCCCGTGCATGGGACCGCGGGTCGAATGCCGCTGCAGGAGCGGTTGCGCGACCACCGATCACTGCTGGTCGTGATCGCAGTCGCGGAGCTGATCGCGGTGATGGTGGTCTCCACCGTCAACACGCACGACCACATCGACGGTGAGGTCTACCGGCTCGGCGCGCAAGCGCTGCTCCGCGGACGCGATCTCTACAACAACCTCCCGGCCACCGAGTCCGGGCTGCTGCTGCCGTTCATCTACCCGCCGTTCGCGGCGATCGTGTTCGCGCCGCTGGCGCTGATCCCGAAGGCCGCCTCTACCGCGGTGATCATGCTGGTCAGCCACGCCGCGCTCATCGTCACGCTGTACGTCGTGCTCAGCGCCTCGACTTTCCTGCGCGCGCACCGGGAGAAGGTGCTGCTGGTGACGGCCGCGGTGCTGCCGCTGGCGACGATCAGCGAACCGGTTCTGGAGACGATCACCTACGCCCAGGTAAACATCGTGCTGATGGCGCTGGTCGCGGTGGACCTCCTGTGGCGGACGGACGGCGCGAAGAAGCTGCCGTACCCGCGCGGCCTGCTGATCGGCCTGGCCGCGGGCATCAAGCTCACGCCGCTGGTGTTCCTGCTGCTGCCGCTGCTGCGCCGGGACGTCCGCACGATCGTGGCCTCGCTGCTGACCTTCCTGGGCACCGTGCTGCTGGGGTTCGCGCTGACCTTCGACAACGCCCGCCGGTTCTGGCTGCACGAGATGCTGGCCAGCAGCAACGTGTCGTTCGGCCCGAAGTTCACCGGCGACGCGTCGACGTACGCGGGCAACCAGTCGCTGCGGTCGTTGCTGAGCAAGATGTCGACGCCGAGCCTGACCATAGTCTTCGCCCTGCTCGCGGCGATCGTGCTGGTGCTCGCGGTGCTGGGGATGGTGCACGCGATCCGGCAGCGGGACCTGCCGATGGCGGTGACGATCAACGGCATCCTAGGGCTGCTGGTGTCGCCGATCTCCTGGTCGCACCACTGGGTTTGGGCGATCCCGGGGTTGGTGCTGCTGATCGGCGCGGCGCAGGCCCAGCGCGACTGGGCGCTGGGCCTGGCGACCACGTTGACGGCCGGGTTTTTCATGATGGGCCCGCACTGGAAGATGCCCCAGGGCCACGGTCTGGAGCTGCGCTGGAACTTCTTCGAGCAGCTGATCGGCAACTCCTACGTCTACTTCGGACTGGCGTTCCTGCTCTACAACGCGGTGCGCTGGTGGCGCTCCCGCCGAACGCCGATCAAGCCCGTCAACGACGACCCGGCCCCCGAAGCCCCGCTTACCGCCCCGGTCCCGTAACAACGGCCGTTTCCAGGCTCGTTGTGCGTGGCGGTGCTTCAAAGGCGAGAAGAACAGATCCGTGAGTGCTTCTCGGGTTTGTGCGGCACCTGAAAAGCGCTCACGCGTTTTGGGCTGGCGCCTTCGTTCGGGCCATGGGCGTGAAAAAACCGGGGCGAGCTTGGCGCTCGCCCCGGTTTTCGGTCTTGGGGTCAGATGCGGTTGAAGACCACCGTGTCCGCGTTCTCCAGGGTGCGCAGCGCGCCCTGCGGGTTCAAGCCCGGCGTCGGCAACGTCTCGCCCTGCACGGCCGTGATGTCCGGGACACCGCCGCCGAGCACCGGCAGCGCCACGCCACCGGTCCGCGGCGCGGGCATCTGCCCGAACGGGTTCTGGGTGACGGCCTGCTCCGGCGGCACCGCCGCGGCCAGCTCGTCCACCACCTTGACCGCGACGTTCGACTGAAGCGGCGCTTCGGTGAACCCGCGGTGCGCGGTGCGCGGCGCCGTGCCGTCCAGCGCGGAGGTGATCCGGCTGACCTGCGGCACCGAGGTCTGGCCGCCGCCGACCGCGTTGAGGTCGCCCACCACCGGCAGCGGCGCCGTCACGCCAGGGGACGCGCTGCGCTCCACGGTGCCCGGCGTCTTGGACACACTGAGCAGGGGGAGGCTGGCGAGGTCGGGAACCTCGGTGGCCTTCATCTGGTGCTCTCCCGGCACCTCCAGCGGCATCAGGTCCGCACGCGGCGTCGGCTCGGCGGCGACCGCGGACAGCGCGCCGGCCAAGATCTCGCCCGGCACGGTGTGCAGGTCGCTACGCAGCCCAGGCAGTTCCGCGGAGGTGAGGTCCACCTGCCCCGGGTTCACCAGGCCGCCCGGGCCATGCGCGAGCGCGTCCTCCCAGAGCTCGACGATGCCGCCCGCCGGAGAGGTGAAGCCGTCGAAGTAGACCAGGTCGTCGTGCGGGATCGCGAGGTCTGCAGGGACTTCCAGGAGCGCACCCGTTCGAAATGCGCCCTCGTCGACGGTGTTGGCACCTCCTTGGATCACCTCACCGATGGGACCGGCCCAGCTCAGCGAGCGGTGGAAGCCCTCGGCGGGGGTGACCGGGCGGACCCCGTCCAACGGCGACAAGCCCGGCACGGTGTCCAGCGGACGGGCGTCGGCCGGGTCGGCGACCCAGCCCGCCAGGTGCAGCGGGGTGCTCTGCGACGGGGCGTGCCAGTGCAGGTCGCGCAGCGCCGGCATCTCCCGGGTCAGCTCGTTCTCGACGGCCGGCAGCAGATCGCGCACCGGGTCCAGGGTGCCCGTCAGCGCGGTGACCGAGTGGCTGGTCCGCGATTCCACCAGCGGGGCGTTGTACCGCGTGCCGGAGTTCTTGGGGAACATCTCGCCCGCGAAGCACCGATCGGCAGGCACCTCATCGTCTCCGAACTCGTCGAGCACGGGGGGCAGCGCCGATTCCCCCAGCGGCGGGGCCGGACGCTCCGGGCAGGTACCGGCGGCGGACGCGACTCCCGTGCCGACGGCCAGCATTCCACCGGTGACCAGCGCTGCCTGCACGCCGCGCTTCGCCCAAGTCTGCATGGACTTTCTCCTTCACAAGGCTTCCCCGGTCGGGGGAGGAAAATTAACTGTGGGCGCCACACCGTCATCGGAACTTGATCATCGAGTGACGGTGGGCCTTCGGGAACTGCGATCGGGTGGCGCGCGGCGGATTTTCTTTCGCCGGCAACGAGATCGGTCGTCGGCACGCCGCGCGGGGGATCTAGTCGGGGGTGGTGCCCGGCTGCGGTTCGGACACGGTGATCAGCGTGCCGGCGATGGCGCGGGCCGGTGCCCCGGCCAGAGTGGGGGCGCGATCCGGCTCTGCCGGGTAGCAGCCGACTGGCGCGTTGTTGTGCTGTGGCCCGTCGCCGGTTCCGCCGCAGCTGGGCGCGCCGGGGGGCGCTGGCAGGGCGAAAGGCCTTGACCAGTCGTGGTTTCCGGAGGTCTCGTCGGGTTCCGGCGCCCGCCGTTGGACGACCGACTCGGGTTGCTCGACCGAGTGCCGGTGCTCGACCAGCTGCGTCGGCAGCGGGACGACGGGTGCGGCGGCTGGTGCCAGCGCGGGCGGCGAGTAGGCCGGCTGCTGGCCGGTTTCCCAGGGCAGCAGCGGGCCGGCGAGGCCGTTCAGTCCATTGTCGATGGACGTGGACACGGCGACGGCTTGGGTTCCGGTGGTCGACAGCGCGTCGTCGGCTACGTGCCCGGCCGCTGCCGCGGACTCCTGCAGCACGCCGGTCACCGGCCGCGCCGCGTCGAGCAGCCGTCCGGCCGGATCGGACCGGACCAGTGCGACCGGGTCCAGGCGGGCCAGCGAGAACTCCGCCGGGTCGGACCGACCGACGGCCGAACCGTCCACTGTCGACTCCGGCGGCTCGACCGGTCGCGACACCGATTGGTCAGCGGGCGCGGGCGACGGGAGGTCCGCGGCGTCCGCGTGGAGCCCGAAGCCGATGAGCCAAGCCGCGGAGGTTCCGGCGACCGTCGCGCCCGTCACGACCAGCGCACGGGTGAGCAGCCGCCACCGTCGGGCGGCTGCTGTCCTGCGGTCGCGGCGGGACATCTCGGTGCCAGAACCTCCTCGGCTTCGGGCGACTCCCCGTTGGAGCTCCTCCTCGCCGCCGCGCACTCTTTCAAAACATCCGTCACTTCCGTAAGCGGAAAGCGATACCTTCGCTACATCGTGTTACTGAAGATCGAGTCTTGTAGCGCCCAGTGGTCGTTGCGCCCATGGATTCCGCGGTCGGCGCTACGGTGACAGGGTGAACGACTTCAAGATCACCACGCGAGACGATGCCGCGGCGTCGATCCCCCGCGTGCTACGAGTCTCGGCGGCGCTGAGCTGGCGGCTGCTGGTGGTCCTCGGCGCCTTGTACGTGGTGGGGCTGGTCATCGGCCAGATCTACGTGGTCGTGATCCCGGTCGCCATCGCGCTGCTGCTGTCAGCGCTGCTGGCGCCGATCGTGTCCTGGCTGGCCAGGCACGGCATGCCGCGCGCGGTGGCCACCGCGATGGTCTTGATCGGCGGGCTCGCGGTCGTCGGCGGCGTCCTCACGTTCGTCATCAACGCGTTCATCGAGGGCTTCCCGGACCTGCAGCGCCAAGTCGTCGCGAGCCTCAACCAGCTCAAGAACTCGCTGGCGCAGGGCCCGCTGCACATCAACGAGGACCAGATCGGCCACTACCTGACGCAGGCCCAGGAGTGGTTGGCGGCCAACCAGGCGGCGTTGACCAGCGGCGCGCTGTCCACGGCGGGCACCTTCGGCAACTTCCTGACCGGGTTGGTGCTGGCGCTGTTCACGCTGATCTACTTCCTGCACGACGGCCGCGGCGTGTGGCTGTTCGTGACGAAGCTGGCGCCGAAGCACGTGCGGCACCGGGTCGACGTCGCCGGCTGCCGGGGCTTCGCCTCGCTGGTGGGATTCGTGCGGGCGACCGCGCTCGTCGCGGTGGTCGACGCGCTCGGCATCGGGACGGGGCTGATGATCCTCGGCGTGCCGCTGGCGATTCCGCTGGCAGCGCTGGTGTTCCTCGGCGGCTTCGTGCCGATCGTCGGCGCGGTGGCCTCCGGCGCGGTCGCGGTGCTGGTGGCGCTGGTGACCAAGGGATGGATCGTCGCGCTGATCGTGGTCGGCATCGTGCTCGCGGTCCAGCAGATCGAGGGCAACGTGCTGCAGCCGCTGATCCTGGGGCGGGCGGTGCAGATCCACGCGCTGGGCGTGGTGCTGGCGATCAGCATCGGGATGGTGGTCTCGGGCATCATCGGCGCGCTGCTCGCGGTGCCGTTGGTCGCGGTGCTGAACTCGGCGATCCGCTCGCTGGTCGAGGAGGAACCGGCCGAACCGCCGGAACCTGCCGGCCGCGCCGAAGCCGAACCCCCGTCGGAGGAAACTCCGGACGAGAAAACCCCGGCCGGCTCGACCCCCAACTCGGAGGTCTGACGGGCGGCGGGCGCCTTCGACCGGCTATCGGCGGTCCCACCCAAAACCGGATCGAAGGGTGGGGATTAGGCGAGGGTGACCGCGTTCCGGCCAGCTGACTTGGCCGCCAGGAGGGCCGCGTCGGCGGCCACCAGGAGATCCGTGAGGTCGTAGCCGAAGCGGGAAGTGGTGGCCACGCCGATGCTGACCGTGAGGTCGTTGAGCTCCCGGTGGTGGCCCCGGGTGTCGCGGGTCGGCACGGACAGCGCCGCGGTCGAGGCCCTGATCCGGTCCGCCACGTCGCACGCGACGTCGGTGTCCTTGCCCGGCAGCAGCACCACGAACTCCTCGCCGCCGAAGCGGCCGACCGCGTCTTCGCGCCGCACGCTGCTGCGCAGCATCATCGCGACGGCAGCCAGCACGGTGTCGCCCGCCAGGTGCCCGATCTCGTCGTTGACCCGCTTGAAGTGGTCGAGGTCCAGCAACAGCAGCGACACGGGTTGGGCGCGGGCCTGTGCTCGGTGGAGTTCGTTGCGCGCTAACAGCTCCCAGTGCGCCGCGTTGGCCAGGCCCGTCTTGGCGTCCCGCTGCGCCGACCGCCGCCACTGCGGCAGCTGGCTGGCGAGGTCAAGCAGCACCAGCGGCGGCCCGGCCAGCAGCGCACTGCCCGGCTCGATGCTCACCGCCACCGCCAGCAGCCCGCCCAGGCTCGCGGCGACGATGCCGAGCAGCACGTCGATCGGTTCGCCCAGCACGTCCGCCCGCGCCGCCCCGGGGTTGCGCAGCCGGATGCCCACCGCGACCAGAAGGGCCCGCACCAGCAGCAGCACGGCCCCTGCCAGCACGAACAGCACCGGGCTCCAATGGGGTTGCGACCAGCCGATGAGCAACCGCGCGGACAGCGTGGCGATCGTGGTCGCGGCCGTGGTGAACAGCCAGCGGTGCAGCTCCGGGCGGCCGTCGAGCACGCCGTGCAGGGTCGGCCCGAGCAGCAGTAGCACCAGCAGGTTCGGCGGCAGCGTGAGGATTCCGGCGGCCAGGTAGGCGATGTGCAGCGTCCAGGGGTTGCGCCGGATCTGCCGCCGCACGTTGATTGACACCGAGGTGATCACGATGACCGTCCCGGTGGTGGCCGCCAGCATCGCGAAGGTCAGCAGCTCGTTGGACAGCGGCGACCGGCTCGTCACGAAGACCAGCACCACCAGCGCCAGGGCGACGGCCTGCACTGCGAGCACGTAGGCGATGGCCGCCGGCCGCAGGCGCCACAGCAGCCATCCGCCCGCCAAGACGATCACCTCCAGCAACGAGCCTGTCATAGGGGCCCGTTAAGCCGCAGCACGCCACTCGGGCATTTCACGTCGATGCGGGGCTGATCACAAACACGCGGAGTGGTCGGTGCGGCGACCTCCGCAAATCCGGACGTACGGCAGGATGGTCCGCTGGAAGGGAGCGAATGTGGGCAGTCCGCAATCGCCGTCGCAACCGCAGGTGACCGACGGTCGCTCGCCGCTTTGGCGCGGGCACAACGTGTTCCGCGTCGTCACGTTCCTGTACGCCTGCTACGGGGTCATCGACCAGTACGGCGACTACCAGCGGCCGTGGTTGGCGTTGGTGGTCATCAGCCTGATGGCCGGGTGGACGGTGTTCACCATCTGGCGCTACCGGACCCGGCCGGGGCGCACCAATTGCATGGTCTTGCTCGACTGCATCGTGGTGACGGTGCTGTTCCTCAGCAGCGAATTCATCCTTACTGATGAGCAGATGCTCTCGGCCAAGCCGTCGGTGGCGACGGTGTGGCACTCGACGATGGTCACGGTCGCGGCCGCGCAGTGGGGCATGTTCGGGGGTCTGACCAGCGGGATCATCGCTACTGCCTGCAACTACTTGATCCGCGGCTACAGCGCTGCGGACACCTCGCTGGACACCCTGCTGCTGATCGGCAGCGGCCTGGTGCTCGGCCTGGCCTCGGACACCGCGCGCAAGTCCACCGAACGGCTGGCCCGCGCGCTGCGTGCGGAGGCCGCGACCGCCGAGCGGGAACGGTTGGCGCGCGACATCCACGACAGCGTCCTGCAGGTGCTCGCGCGGGTGCGGCGGCGCGGAGCGGAGCTCGGCGGCGAGGCGTCCGAGCTGGCGAAACTCGCGGGGGAGCAGGAGATCGCGCTGCGCGCGCTGGTCACCACCACACCGCAGGAAACCACTGAGGACGGTGAGACCGACCTCGCCGCACGGTTGCAGGTGCTGCGCACCGGCCGGGTCCACGTGTCGATCCCGGGCAATCCGGTGCGGCTGCCGGAGCCGCTGAGCACCGACCTGTTCGCGGTGGTGCGGGAGGCGCTGGCCAACGTCGAGAAGCACGCCGGCGAGGACGCCCAGGTGTGGGTCCTGTTGGAGGAGCTGCCGGACGCGATCGTGCTCAGCGTCCGCGACGACGGCCCGGGCATCCCCGAAGGCCGGTTGGAGCAGGCCGCCGCCGAGGGTCGGCTGGGCGTGGCGAAGTCGATCCGGGGCCGCGTGGAGAGCTTGGGTGGCACGATCACGCTCGAGACCGCGCTCGGCGAGGGAACCGAGTGGGAGGTCCGGGTTCCCCATCCGGGTGCGACCCAGGGCAAGCGGCGCAGAGGAGGACAACGATGAGCGAGCCGCTCGTCACCGTGATGGTCGTCGATGACCACCCGATGTGGCGCGACGGGGTCGCGCGCGACCTTGTGGAGCGCGGCTTCGAGGTGCGGGCCACCGCGAGCGACGGTGCGTCCGCGCTGCGCATCGCGCGGACCGTCACGCCCGATGTGGTGCTGATGGACCTGAACCTGGGCGACACCTCCGGGGTCAGCGCCACCCTGCAGATCACCCAGGAGATCCCCGGCACGCGGGTCCTGGTGCTCTCCGCCAGCGGCGAGCACAGCGACGTGCTGGAGGCGGTCAAGGCTGGTGCCTCCGGCTACCTGGTCAAGTCGGCGTCGGTCGAGGAGCTGGTGGACGCGGTGCGGCGCACCGCCGCCGGCGATGCGGTGTTCACCGCAGGGCTGGCCGGGCTGGTGCTCGGGGAGTACCGGCGGATGGCGATCACCCCTGATTCGGAGTCGCATGCGCCGCAGCTGACCGACCGGGAGACCGAGGTGCTGCGGCTGGTCGCCAAGGGGATGACCGCCCGGCAGATCGCCAAGAAGCTGGTGATCTCGCACCGCACGGTGGAGAACCACGTTCAGTCGACACTGCGCAAGCTACAGCTCCACAACCGGGTCGAGCTGGCCCGCTACGCCATCGAGCACGGCCTGGATCAAGAAGAGGCCGAACCCGAAGGAGCCTGAGAACCTGCTGTTCGAGGCCCGCGAGCCAGCCCGGCTCCCGGGCCTTTTTTCATTGGGTGAGCACCATCCGTGTGGGAATTTCGCAGTTCACCCGATCCACTGACGAAAACTCTTGTCGAGCCCGAGGTATTCGCTGCTCACACCGTACGCACGGAAAGTGACCGGTGGGCCTCGCGATGGCCGGCGCGGCAGCGCGTGACGGTCTTGTGACGGTCGGGTGACGGACCTCTGGCGTACTCGTCACCAGCGGCGAGAAGCCGCAGTCGAAATTCCGTCAATGCGAACAGGAGCATGATCATGGAGTTTTCGAACGAGTTCGCTGAGATGCTGCCCGAGCGCGAGGCGCTCGGCGGCTGGTTCGGCCCCGACATCAACGTTGCCAACGCGGCGAACACCGCTGTGGCGCTCTTCGGGTCGGTGGCCACCGCCGCCCAGGTCATCAACCAGACCTCGGTCTGAACGGCCGGTAGCTAACAACACTCCCGGCCGCCCACTGCCGCTGCGCGTGGTGGGCGGCCGGGTTCCACCAACAGGAGATGAGACATGGAAACACTTGAGCTTACGAGCCAGTCCGCGGAACTGCTTCCGCAGCGCGAAGCCCTGGGCGGCTGCGGCTGCAACTTGTTCCCGGACATCAACGTCGTCACCGCCGTCAACACCGCTGTGGCGCTCTTCGGTTCGCAGGCCACGGCTGCCCAGATCATCAGCCAGGTCTGAGGGGCCTGTCTGGCCGGGAGCGATGCGTTCGCTCCCGGCCAGGCTCCCATGTCCGCCACAGCGCTGAACCAGTGCAGGCCCACCCGCGCGTGAACGGGTTCGCAGGAGGAAGCCATGTCAGAAGTCACCCAGACCGACCGCGTGGAAGAGACCGACGAGCAGGCGGTTGCGCGGCTGGCCAACGGGGTGTCGTTGTGCGGGGAGTACGAGGGCGGCGGCTTCGATGAACCGCGTTACCTGATCTCCCGCGGCGACGGCCAGATGGTGCTGGTGTCACCGCTGCTTTATCAGATCGCGACCGCGATCGACGGCAGCCGGGGCCTGGCCGAGGTGGCGGCGCGAGCGTCGCAGGCGACCGGCAAGAAACTGTCGGCTGCCAATGCGGAGTTCCTCATCAACGAGAAACTGCATCCGCTTGGCATCGCCACCCTGTCCCAGGCGATCGCCGAGCCGCCGAAGGCGGATCCACTGCTGGCGTTGGCGATGCACGGCACGCTCGCACCGCCACGGGTGGTGCAGGTGGCGGCCGCGGTTTTCGCTCCGCTCTACACGCCCGTGGTCGTCGTGCTCGTGCTGTGCGGGTTGCTCGCATTCGACGGGTGGCTGATCGGCTCCGGCTACGTCGACCTGGCGTTCCAGCAGTCCTTGGGCGAACCGGCGCGGGTGCTCCTGCTGCTCGGGCTGATGGTCGCCAGCACGTTGTTCCACGAGCTCGGGCATGCCGCTGGATGTCATTACGGCGGGGCCAAGCCGGGCGCGATCGGCGTGGGCATCATGCTGGTCATCCCCTGCTTCTACACCAACGTCACCGACGCCTACCGCCTCGACCGGCGGGGCCGGCTGCGCACCGATCTGGGTGGCATCTACTTCAACGCGGTGTTCATCGTGGTGATGTACGGGATCTACGGCTGGACCCAGTTCGCGCCGCTGCTGGTCTTCATCGCGCTGAGCCACATCCAGATCCTGCAGCAGCTGCTGCCGCTGCTGCGCATGGACGGGTACTACATCCTCGGCGACCTGGTCGGGGTGCCGAACCTGTTCTCGCAGATCCGCCCGTTCCTGCTGCGCCTGGTCGGGCGCGGCGGCGGCCAGACCGACGCGCACACCGGGCTGCGACCGCGGGTGCGGATCATGGTCACCGCCTGGGTGCTGATCGTGGTGCCCACGCTGTTGTTCGCGCTCGGGATGCTGCTCTGGCGGCTCCCGGTCTACCTGTCCAGGGCGTTCACCAGGGGTCAGGACTACTGGAACATGCTGGTGACAGGTGTCGGGCAGGGGCAGCTCTGGGGCCCGCTGCTGGCGGTGATCTCGATGCTCATCCTGCTGCTGCCGTGGATCGGCGCGGGCGCGTTCGCCGTGCGCACCTACCGGCGGGCATCACGGGCCATCTCGCGCCGCCTCAAGCAACGGAGCAAAGGCGGGCGGCACCGCACTGTGCGCGCCTGACTTGCTCCTTCATGGGGCTCCCACTGGGGGTGTGGGAGCCCCACACTTATGCATCCAGAGTTGGAAAGTCACCGTCCGTAGTCCCGTAACAGCTGACTGGAGTGGTCCCGATAGGCACGAGTGTGGACCCTGGTTCCGGCGTCCACGCCGGTGCTCGGGAGCTTCTGGGGGACCATGAGCGCGCGTCGCTTCCCTCGCGAAGCACCCGTTTCCGGCCTGTCGAGGGGGGAACTATGACCGGTGGAACAGTGCGTCCGATAAAACGCCTGCGGGTGCGCACTCCTGCGCAGCCCGATCAACCGTTCCGGCTGCAGCTGCTCGGCGGCTGGGACTTGCACGCGGACGGTGAGGCCGTTGCGATGTCCAGCAGCGGTCAGCGCCTGCTCGCCTTCCTGGCGCTACGCGGACGCACGCAGCGTGACCGCTTGGCCGGCGTCCTGTGGCCGGAGAGCGATGAGCATAGCGCCCTGGCGAATCTCCGGACCACGTTGTGGCGGGTGCGCCAGCGGGTGCGGGGCGCGGTGATCAGCACCTCGCACGACCTGCAGCTCGCGCCGCTTGTGACGCTGGACGTCGATGGCCTGGTCGCGGCCGGGCGCTACCTGGCGCACCAGGACTCGACCGAGTCGCCCGCGGACTGCGCGGAGATCGGCCGCGACCTGGCGCGGCACGCGCCGCTGCTGCCGGGCTGGTACGACGACTGGGTGCTGACCGAGCGCGAGCGCCTGCAGCAGTTGCAGGTGCATGCGTTGGAGGTGGCCGCGGAGCGGCTGGTGCAGTCCCGGCACCTGGCGGCGGCGCTGGAGATCGCGCAGGCCGCGATCGAGGTGGAGCCGTTCCGGGAGACGGCGCACTGCGCGGTGGTGAAGGTGTTGCTGCAGCAGGCCAACCCGGCGCAGGCGGTCCGCCACTACCAGCGCTACGAGCGCCTACTGGATCGAGAGCTGGGCATTGACCCGTCGCCGAACCTGCGCGACCTAGTCCGCCCGGTCCTCGCCCGCTCCCGCGCCTGACGCCGCGGAGTGGGCCTTGCCGCGCAAAGGGCATCTTCGACCCGACAGAGGTGCCCTTTGCGCGGCGATTGCTGCTATCCAGGGCCTTTGGTCGCGACATCCCGTGCCAGCAGAACATGATTTCGGCTTTTCGGCCCGAAAATCATGTCCGGGCGGCTTCTCGCGCACCTTCCCGGTTCCTATTCTGAAAAGCACCTTCCCATTACTTCTTCGGTGATTTTCCACGACACGGTTCGTGGGCTTCGTCGAAATCAACTGTAGGGGCAGCCGTGATGCATCCCGTGTTGCGCAGCTCGCTCGGCGTCGCGCTGGCGTTACCGCTCCTGCTGGGGACCTCCGCTCTCACCGCGACCGAGGCGCTGGCCACGAGCCAGGCACCGACCGCTGTAGTCCAGATCGCCCCGCAGCAGAAGCACAACCTGCACTGTTGGGGACCTCCGCAGAATCGGGTGTGCCACGAGCACGTAAGCGGGCACCGCCACCATCAACCGACGTTCCACGGGCACGAACACCAGCAGCACCGCCACTCGCATTAGCAACTGGTGAACACCTGCGGAAACCGGCCGGCCGAAACACCTTTGCGGGGCTCGTCGCTCTGGTGTATTTGGCTGTCTTTGGAACGCAGCCGATCAACGGCGCCGGGATCTACCGACCGAGCAAACACCTCTCGCAAGCCGTCTCGACTCCGCGCGCACCAACGATCGCGAGCGGCGTCGCCGTGCTGCCCGAGCCAGCTACCATTCCAACTTTCCGTAGAATCCCGTTCTGCGCGACCATGAACGGATTGAGCGACGGATTGAGCGACGGGAGGGGCACCGCGCCCATACAACCGGGCGCCGGGTGCCCCTCACCTCAGTTGGATCCGGCGAGGGCGGAGCAGGCCGCTTCCCGGGCGCGGGCCGCACTCGGAGCCGCCAGCGCCGCTTGGGCGGCCTGCTCGAACGCCGCGAGCGAGTGCTCGGCGAGCGTCGCGCCGACCGCCGGGACCGCCGCGGCGGCCATCGACAGGCTGGTCACGCCGAGACCCGCGAGGACGCCGCCCAGCAGGGGGTCGGACGCCGCCTCGCCGCACACGCCGACCGGCTTGTCGAGCTCCCGGCCAGCGCGGCCGACCTCGGCGATCAGCCGCAGCAGCGCGGGCTGCCAGGGGTCGTTGAGCTCGGCGAGCGCGCCCATCATCCGGTCCGCGGCGAAGACGTACTGGGCGAGGTCGTTGGTGCCGATGCTGACGAAGTGGACGGCACCGAGGATTTCGGCCGCGCTCAACGCCGCGGCCGGGATCTCGATCATCACCCCGGCACGCGGCAGGCCTGCGGCCCGCACCCGAGCGGCGAACCAGGCGGCCTCGTCGACGGTCGCTACCATCGGTGCCATCACGGACACTTCGGCGCCGGAGTCGGCCGCCGCCGCGGCGATCGCCTCCAGCTGCCGGTCCAGCACGTCCGGCCGGTCGAAGGCCACCCGCAGGCCGCGCACGCCGAGCGCCGGGTTCGGCTCCACGCCCATGGCGAGGAACGCCAGCGGCTTGTCCGCGCCTGCGTCGAGCGTCCGGACGATGACGGGCTTGCCCGCGAACGGCGCGATGACCTCGTGGTATGCGGCCCGCTGCGTTTCGACGGTCGGCTCTTCTCCGGCCGCGAGGTAGCAGAACTCGGTGCGGAACAGGCCGACGCCCTGCGCCCCGGCCGCGACGGCGGCCCGCGCATCGGCGCCCGATCCGACGTTGGCGACGACCTTGACCGGCCTGCCGTCCGCGGTGGCGCCGACGCCGTTCCACTCGCTGGTCACGGCCCGTTCCGCGGCCTGGACGGATACCTCCTGGTCGGAGGTCTCCACCTCGCCGCGCTCGCCGTCCACCACCGCGCCGACCACGTCGGGCACCGCGAGCACGCCGCGGACCGCCACCACCGCCGGAATGCCCAGCGCCCGCGCCAGGATCGCGGTGTGGCTGGTCGGGCCGCCTTCTTCAGTGACCAACGCGAGCACCATGCTCGGGTCGAGATCGGCGGTGTCGGCGGGGGCCAGGTCGCGGGCCAGCAGGATGCTCTGCTGGTCGAGTTCGGGCACGCCGGGCGGGGTCACGCCGACGAGTTCGGCGATGATCCGGTCCCGGACGTCCTGCACGTCGCGGGCGCGTTCGGCCATGTAGCCGCCGGCGGCCCGCAGCGCCTCGGCGAAGCCGTTGGCCGCCTCGTACACCGCGCGCGGCGCGGGCAGCGAGCGGCCGGTGACGAGTTGTTCGGCCTGCGAGCTCAGCGCCGGGTCCATCGCCATCGCGGCGGTCGTCTCCAGCACGGCCTTGGCATCGCCCTCGACCCGGCCGGCTCGTTCGAACAGCCGCTGGGCGACGGCTTCAACGGCCGGTCGGATGCGGGCCGCCTCCGCGGCCGGTTCGGCGGGCGCGGGAGTGGCGGACGGTTCGGGCAGGGGATCGGCGACCCGGGCGACCGGCCCCGAGGCGCGGCCGGAGCTGACTCCGACACCAGTCAAACGCGACATGGTCTAGACCATACCCTTCTAATTCCGCCTTTTGGGGCGATAGTAGGCACGAGTACCCGTTCGGCCCGAACTTCGCGGCCAGCGTGAACACGCCTCGTGGCCACAGTGGTTCTTACGTCGTTCGAATGCCGTAGTGCCCCGACTACTCATGAGTAACACCTGAGTAGCCGTACGGATCCGACCGGAACCCCGAAACAGCAGGCTGTGGGCATGGCATTGAGCACTCAGATCACCGAAACGAACCCACGTCTCGACTGGTTCGCCGAGCCGCTGACCGCGATCGTGAACCTCTTCGCCAACCAGTTCTCGGCCGGCTCCGACACCGGGCGGGTGAACGCGGACCCCACACCCGGGACCGCCCCCGTCAGACTCCCACCGCCGACGAGTGAACTGCCCGCGAGGCCCATGCCCATCCCGGGCGAGCCCGTCGACACCAGCCAGGCCCGTCCAGCGCAGTCCCCGGCCACTTCGGCCGGGGCTGCCCCGTTTTCGGAGTGATTTCCGCGTTCATGCCGCCAAGACACCGCCACCGAGCACGCGAGCGGCCCGTTCACCCCGATGACAGGGGCGAACGGGTCGTTCACTTCACCGACCGGCGTCGCGGGGCGCAGCGGAAGATCTCGTTCGAGGGATCCACCGTTCGAGCTAATTTCGGGTGATATATGGATCTTTTCGGCGTAGTCGAGCGGCAGACTGAAGAGGTTGTTGCTCGCCGGTATCGCGCCACCGACGATCACAACCTGCTGAGGGCCGGCCGCAACGCCCCCCGTGCGGTCGGCCCTCGGTGAAAGCTCCAGCCGCGCTCAGTCGCGGGACTTGTGCCGCCCCAATGCCTTCAGCGCCCCGTCCAACGGACCGGGCTGCCGCTGCGGCAACAGGTGCGGCGCGTGATCGGCGACCGCGGTAAGCACGGTGCTCGCCGAGGGGTTGACCGCCTGCCAGCCACCCACGACCACGGTCGGCACCGTCTCGTTGCCATCGGCGATGGAGCGCACTACCGCCGCCGCGTCCGGGTCCTCCCAGATGTCGACCTCGTTGAAATCCAAGCCCTGGCGTTGCAATCCGGCGCGCAGCGAGGCGCAGAACGGGCAGCCGGGCCGGGTGTAGACGACGACTTCCTGCGCAGCGGCGGTCATCTTTCCTCCTGGGTCGTAGAGCCGTTCGGCGAACCTAACCCGCACAGCGCCCGCGAACAGCCACCACAGACGAAGAACACACCCCCGATCCCGGCCAGCCCGGAACAGATCAGTGCACCACGTTGCCCTGTGGACGACCTGACAGCGCACCTCCGAAGGCGGGAACGATCCGGCAGAGGATGGTAACGGGCATCGGCGACCGGTTACCGTTGGGTGAACGCCGTTTACTGTCTGTGGGCGACGTGGCGGGTTCGGCCTCGCCCGCCCGATTGGGCGGCCGGATGGGCCACAATCATGGGCGGCCAATCGGGGAGGCAGGGCCGTCCACGGGAGCACTGGAGTGGCACATGACCGAGGTGACTCGGCGCGAGCGGCTTCGCGCGGCCACCCATTTGGAGATCCGCCAGCATGCGCGGGCACTGCTCGTCGGGTACGGGCGCGACGCGGTGACGCTGCGGGCGATCGCCCGGGAGCTGGGCATCACCGCGCCCGCGTTGTACCGGTACTACGAGTCACGCGAAGCCCTGCTCCGCCAGCTTTGCGACGACATCTGCGCCGACCTCGCGACCGAGCTGCACGCAGCGCTGGAACCGGCGGGCGGCGAGTTCCCGGAAAGTATCTTCGCGGTTTGCCGCGGGTTCAGGCGCTGGGCGCTGGCGCACCCCGAGGAGTTCGCGCTGGTCTTCGCCACCCCGGAGGGTGAGGAGGGCAAACGGCAGCTGGACCAGTTCGCCGGGGTCTTCCTGGGTATCGTCGGGCCGTTCCTGGTCGAAGGTGTGATGAAGACCGAACCGGGGCTGCCGTTCGAGCTGCCGGACCTGTCGGAGCAGCAGGAAGCGCTGGCGGCGGCCTTGTCCACCGAGGGCACCGAGGTCCCGCCGGGAGCCCTGCGCCCGGACGCGGTGTACTTCCTGCTGCGCTGGTGGGTCCGTCTCTACGGCTACGTGGCGCTGGAGGTCTTCGGCCGCTTCCCGTTGGACCCGATGTACGCCGACCGCCTGTTCGACTCGATGCTCGACGAGCTGACGCACGAGCTCGGCCTCGCCTGAGACCGAGCGCTTCAGGGCTGGTGGAAAGCGGTGGGAGCCAGGGTGATGGTGACCTTGGGGTGGAATTCGTCGACCAGGTCCTCGATGGCGAGCCGGTGTCTGCCGACGTACGGCGGGGGTTCGGCGGCGAACTTGCGACGGCAACGTTCCGCCAGGTAGGCCTGGCATGCTTCCTCGGCCATTGTGTCGAAAACGTCCCGGCTGACAGCTTCGGATCGTCGACTGGGCGCACGTTGCACGGTGTCGCGTATCTGCCAGACGCTGACCACACCTGGTCCGGCGCCCGCATGCTGACCGTTTCCGCCACGCAGCGGGAAAACCGCGACGAACGCAACGGCCGCCGCGAGCGCTCCGATTACTGTTGGTGCGCCCATCGGAGAGTTCATGAATCCGACCAGCACGTCCATTTCCAACCTCCGTGGCTTGTCCTGTGTGGACTAATCAGTTCTGGGCGTCGCGGCGAGCTTTGGCTTCGGACCAGCAGGTTTCACAGGTGGGAGCCAACCAATCCACCTCGGTCGGCCGGCCGATGTTGATCGTCCGGCCGCACAAGGTGGAGCGCTCCTGGCCGGGAAAGGGCGGCTCGTCGGGCTCCACCCCATGCCGGGCCCCTTCGAAGGGACGCCAGTAAGCAACCGGCCGCTGCGGCTCCAACTCAGGAAAAAGCACCAAACACCTCCGGAAGTAAGGGGAAAGACGGCGGCGGACCGGTCGTGTCGGGGGAAGAGGAGCGAGCCAGACCGCCGCCGCCTACGCACAAATATAGTTTTGCGATATCTCTGGCGTAAATTCCCCGATCGGGTAGAGAGATCACACCCCGTACGCTGCTGCCAGGCCACGGACGCTGAGAGGACCGGATGCCACCAAAATCGCCAGCCGTCGCTGCATGGGAACTCGGCCTTCGACTACGAGATGCCCGCGAAGAAGTAGGACTGAACGGAGTCACGGCCGCCAAACGACTTGGCATCTCCCAGAACTTCTTGAGCGACGTCGAACACGGCAAGCGCCGCCTCACCGAGGAGAAGCTCTCGGAAGCCGCAGAACTCTTCAACGTTCAGCCCGAAGAACTGGGAGACCTCCGAGCCCTTCGTGACGAGACCGACCAACGCGGCTGGTGGACGCGATTCTCAGGGCTATTTCCGCCCGAACTGCTTCGGTATTTCGGTTACGAGTGGGGTGCCGAGTCCATCCTCACGCACGAAAGCTTGATGATTCCCGGCTTGCTTCAGACCGAGGCATACGCACATGCGGTCATCACGAGCGACAGCCCAAACACCAGGACCTCTGAGGCTGATCAGCGCGTCGAAGCCCGGATACTGCGTCAGCGTCGGCTCAACAGCGGCGATCCACTACGCACAACCGCAGTGTTGAGCGAAGGCGCACTTCGCCAGCAAGTTGGTGGAAGGGATGTCCTTGCAGAGCAACTGAAGCACCTGCTCTCGGTGATCGAGGAGTTTCCAGAGTCCCTGGACGTACTGGTCATCCCGTTCACGGCTGGGGCGCATGGTGCGCTGGGAGCGTCAACCTTTCACATCTTGAACTTTCCGAGCCCGCGGCTCCCCAGCCTCGTCTGGCAGGAAACGGTCACCTGGTTTGGTGTGATCGAGAGCCGAACCCGCAGCCGGGAGTTCGTGGCGACCTACAACGAATCGCTGAAGAAGACGGCAGGGAAGCACGGCTCTCGGGACCTCGTTCACAAGGCACTCAAAGAGCTAACATGAGTGCGTGCCGGAAATCGCCCCTGACCTGTGGTTCAAGTCAAGCTACACCTCCAACGCGGCTGCCTGCGTCGAGGTCGCGATGACGCCCGATTTGGTAGGCGTCCGAGACACCAAGGACCGGGACGGCGGAACGCTTCTGTTCGGCCCGCGTCAGTGGGCCACCTTCGTCGCATCGATTAAGAAGTAGGCAACCCGTCCAGCTCGGCCCGAACCTCGGCTGCTTCGTCGTGGCCCAGTTCCTCGAAGACTGCCAGCGCTTCCTGCAACGCCTGCCGGGCTCCTTCCAGGTCCCCGACGTGCTGCAATACCCTGCCCAGTGCACGCAAGCTTGCGCCTTCTCCTTGCCGGTGGCGGATTTTTCGCCGGACCTCCAGAGCCTTCCGGTGCGTGTCGATCGCCTCGGCGATCCGCCCGGAGTCGAAGTAAGCGTTGGCGAGGTTGTTCAGCACGAACCCTTCGCCGATTTCTTCACCGATCTCGCGGTCGAACCGCAGCGCCTTGTCGAAGTGCGGATACGCCTGCTCGAACCGGCTGAGCTTGGCATGGAGAAGCCCCAGCGCGTTGTGCGAAAGGCCCTGCGCGAAGGCATCGTTCACGCCCTCGGCGATTTCAAGAGCGCTCTCCAACGGCTGGACCGCTTCTTCATTTCGCTCGGCGTCCATCAACGCGTGCCCGAGCGCGATAAGAACTTCCCCTCGTCCCTGGAGATCTCCGATCGCATCGAAGTGCGGGAGGGACATCTCGGCGTACCGCGCCGCTGCATCGAAGTCCTTGCGGTCGTAGTAGGCGATTCCCAGTTCATGGAGCAAGTTCGCCTGCGCTGCTTCATCTCCAAGCTGCCGAGCTGCTTCGATACCGATGTTGTAAGCCTCGATCCAATCGTCGGTGTAGCCGCGCAAGTGGAACAGGTACATCAAGCTGCGCGGCAACTGCCACGAGTGCTTCCACCATTTCAAATCCGAAGCTTGCTTGATCGCAGCTCTGAGGTTGTGGCGTTCGGTCTCCCACCAGGTCATCGCGGCTTCGTCGCCGTCGAAGGTGTGGCCCTTGATGTCCGACTCCGGCAATTCGGCGGCGAAATGCCTGGCGTGGCCGGTCGTCTGGTGATCGGCCGCTGCGCTAGTGCGGAGGTAAAAGTCCATCAAGCGATGGATGGCTGCGTGGCGGGTATCGGCCGATTCGTCGGTCGCTGCGCATTCGGCCGCGTAGGACCTCAGCAGGTCGTGGAAGCGGTAGCGGGCTCGCTCCGGTTGTTCGATGAGGTTGGTTCGCAGCAGCTCCGCGAGTGGTCTGCGGAGGTCGCGCTTGGTCCGGTCGGCGAGGGCAGCCAAGGCGTCCAGGCCGATGTCCGGCCCGGTGGGTAGGCCCATCAGGCGGAAAAGCCTGGCCGCTTCGGGGGAAAGCGAGTGGTAAGACCAGGAGAACACCGCGCGGATGCCGGTTTCACCGCCCGCTTCCAGGGCATCCAGGCGTTCGCGTTCGTTGCTGAGTTCTTCGGCCAGCTCGTCCAGCGGGAAGTCCTCGAACTCCACCGCTCGGACCGCGACGATGCCCAGGGCGAGGGGGAGTCCGGCGCAATGCGACAAGATTTCCGCCACGGCGTCCGATTCGGCGGCCAGCCGTTCTCGCCCCAGGTAGTGGGCCAACAGGTCGCGGGACTCCAGCTCGGTCAACACGTTGAGGGCCACCCGGCTGGCGCCCTCTCGGACGACGAGGGAGTCGAGGCGGTTCCGGCTCGTCACCACGACCAGGCAGGTCCGCGTTCCCGGCAGCAGCGCTCGCACTTGGTCGGCAGTGCGAGCGTTGTCGAGGAGCACGAGCATTCGCTTTTCGTGCACGAGACTCCGGAACATCGCCGCTCGGGCGTCGTCGCTCGGCGGGATGCGATCCGGCGCAACGTCGAGGGCGGCGAGGAAACGGCCCAGGGCCTCGTTCGGCGTCATGGGTTCCGCGATCGGATCGAATCCGCGCAGGTTGACGTACAGTTCGCCGTCCGGGAACCTGTCCCGCATCCGGTGCGCCCAGTGCACCGCCAGCGTCGACTTGCCCACACCGGCGGTGCCGTCGATGGTCGACAGCAGGACCACGCCGTCGCCCCGCGCCCCGGCCAGCAGTGTCGTCAGCATGTCTTGCTCGACCGCCCGGTTCACGAAATGTCGTGTCGCACCAGGCAGTTGCCGCGGTACCAAAGCGCCGGTACCGCAGTGGAAGTGCACGTCGCCGTGTATTGAGCCTGCCTGCACCACAGGCCCCTGCACCGGCGCCGCCACCTCATTGTCGACGCCGTCCGCCTTCTCGCCCACGCTTCCCCCAAGCCGGTAGATCAACATCCAGCCTGGCACGAAAGCCCGAGCTGCCAACACCCCCAGACTCGTGACCGCCCACACTGCCGTCACGCGACGGCTCACCATCGGCGGAGCCGGTCATGGCTATGGCGGCCCAAAGTGCTCACGGGTGTCTTGCAGGTCTCCCGGGCCGCACGAATCACGATGATCAGCGGTGGCCGCTCTATATCATCAACCGCATGACTGCTGAGGTCGCTGGGGCCCCCGATCAGGGTCACCGCAAGCTGCGGCGCAATCAGCAGCGGTGAGTCAGCGGGCTGCCGGGTAGCAGAAACAGCGGCCCGTCTTTCCTGAGGTGAGGGGCACCCTTGAGTGGTTTGGCCACCCAAGGGTGCCCCTCACCTCGTTTGAGACGGGCTGCCGTTTCGCTGGCGTGGGATCAGAAGCCGGTGATGGCGGCGATGTTGCCCTTGTGCACGTTCTCGATCACGTTGCGGGCGTCGCGGTACTTGTAGGAGCCCGACTCGAACAGCAGGTAGGCGTCGCCCTTGTACTCCGTGATGCCCTCGGCCATGCTCGGCGCGCGGAAGCACTTGGTGGACGGCTTGTCGATGTCCGTCGCGCCCTTGTCCACCACGAAGATGTTGCTGCGCTTGTCGCGGCCGTAGGACGTGCTGAAGATGAACTTGTTCTTCGTGACCATCAGGCCCTGGGTCTTGGTGGGCACCTCGTAGCCGTGCTCCGTGGTCAGCGAGCCGTTCGCGTTGATCTTGTACGAGAACATCTTGCCGCGGCCGCCGTCGTTGAACTTGCCCGCGTACAGGGTGTCGCCGTAGCTGGAGATGAACGACGCCGCATACACCCGGCGCGCCTCGCCGTCCTGTGTGAGGTACGGGACGCCGCCCTTCTTCATCGCGGCACGGAGGTCGGACAGCTTGTACTTGCGGATCGTGTCCCACTTGCCGGAGTCGCGGCCCTGCACGAACGCCCAGCCCCGGCTGACGGTGATGCCGCCGACATGCGCCTCGGCGACAGCGACCGTGCCGACGTGCTTGCCGGTCTTCGGGTCGATGCCAACGATGTGCGCGTCCTGGCCCTTCTCCCCATACTCGGTCACGAGCAGCAGGTCTCGGTTGGGGCCGTCCCAGTTGTACCAGGGCGAAATGCCCTGCGGCGTCCGCTTGTCGAGGCCCGGGACCGCCGGCCCCTTGGCGAAGGCCTTGTCGTAGACGTGCGACGCGGACGGGCCGCTGTAGAACGGGCCGTCGCCGCTGGCGTCCGACTCGCACTTGATGCCCTGGTCTGTGACGCCTTCTTCAGGCGCAGCGACACCCGTCGCCGCGGTGCCGACCAAGAACGCACCGCTGAAAACGGTGATCGCAGCTTTCCGGAGCAGGCTATTCATCGTGCCTCTCAACATCTCGGCATCAGGTCGTACACCGGTGAGACGCATCTCGGCCGCATCGGTTCCATCCGAGATCCACTCAGCGTTCACCGTCTGGTCACCCAGTCGCGGACTGCGGTCGAACACCCCAATGGCGCGTAGGCCATCCCGTGCACGACGCATATCCGCCAGTCCTGCGGGGCGAAATGTGGTGGACTGCGGACATGACGATCACCCAGCAGGACAAGGCAAAGATCTTCAACTCACTGCACGCCGAACGGGCGCCGCTGGTCCTGCCCAACGCCTGGGACTCGGCCAGCGCACGGCTCGTCGAGGACGCCGGGGCGACGGCGGTGGCGACCACGAGTGCAGGCGTCGCGTGGAGCCTCGGTGCCGCCGACGGCAACGCGCTCGACCGATCGCTGGCCATCGAGCTGATCGCGCGCGTCGCCGCCGCCGTCGACCTGCCGGTCACCGCCGACATCGAGAGCGGTTTCGCCGAAAACCCCGACGGCGTCGGGGAAACCATCCGCCTGGTGCTGGACGCCGGCGCGATCGGCGTCAACATCGAAGACGGTGTCGGAGCGTCGCTTCGCCCGGTCGACGAGCAGGTCGCGCGTATCGCCGCTGCACGCGCGGCGGCCGACGCCGCGCAAATCCCGCTGTTCATCAACGCGCGCACCGATCCCTTCCTCCGTCCCGTGCACGACGATCCGGCAGAGCGGTTGCGCGATGCCATCGCCCGCGCGGCCGCCTATGCGGAGGCCGGCGCAGACGGAATCTTTGTTCCCGGAACGACCGATGTCGCGGTGTTATCCGAGCTGGCGACGAACATCCAACGGCCGTTGAACGTCCTGGCCGGTCCGGGCGCGCCAACCGTCGCGGAACTGGCCGAGGCCGGAGCCGCTCGCATCAGCCTCGGCGCAGCAGTGGCGCAGGCCGCATATGCCGTGGCGCGCCGGGGAATCAGGGAAGCGCTGGAGCACGGCCGCTACGACACGATCGCCGACGCGGTGGACTACTCGGACCTCAACGCCCTGTTCAGCAATTGACCTGTTCGGGTAGCGCACTGACACTTTCGACGCAAACCTACCGCCGTCGCGAATTTCGCGCGGTTCGAGTGAACCTCCGCCGTCGACAGGCGTCCAATGAACAAATGGACGTTGCACTAGGAGGTCAGGTCGTGTTGCACAACTCCGTGCGAGTGCTCGGTTCGGCGGTGGCGGTCGGCGCCGCGCTGCTGCTTTCGGCTTGCGGTCAGCAACCACCGCCGCCGAACCTGGCTCAACCCGGTGACATCGGCCACCGTCCCATCGTGATGGACAGCCCGACCGCGTCCGCCATCGCGTCCACAGTGGAGCTTCCCGCAGCGCAAACCAAGACCGCGACCACGACGAAGACGACCGAAGAGCAACCGGCGCCCCAGCAGCCGGCACCTGAGAAGCAGTTCTACGCCGCCACGTACGTCGACGGCACGAACCAGAAGCTGGTGCAGCAGCCAAGCGAATTCATCCACCCCAACGTCACCGGCGAGCACGCCAGCGAAGTGAAGCTGATGAACCTCGACTGGTCGAAGTGGGGCGAGCACGGCGCCGTGGGCTACGGCAGCGCGTACATCACCGGCGGTGGCGGCCCACCCGAAACCGTGAACGGCGTGCAGTTGATCCTGGACAACCCGAAGATGCACAACGGGAAGATGCAGTACACGCACTACCTGGTCGTCTGGCCGCAACAAGACGCCCCTGACGAAGGCCAACTCCACACCCTCTGAGCCCGTTGCACGACAGGTGGACGGCGCCACCAAGCGAGTTGCCCGAAGGCGCCCTCCACCCAGTTCGAACCGCCGGGACGGTCACGCTGTTTCGTGGACGTGCCGGGTTTCCTGGCGACGGGCCTCGGCGCCGGTGGCGATCGCAGCTGTGAGCCACTGGCGGGGCAGGCCGAAGGCCGTCACCAGGCCCACCGCGTGCGGGCGGAGCTGGCCGCACAGCACGTTGAACGCCTCGGTGATCGCCTTTCCAGCGACGCGGCGTGATCCGCTCGTGCTCCAGGAACCAGCCGCTATCAGCCTCGATGTTGGACAGCACGTACAGGTCGCACACCTTGTTCAGCAACGCAGCGGTGCGCCGGTCGCGGCAACGTTCGATCGCCGCTACGAACGCCTCCAGCACGATGCGGTCCGCGTGCACGCGGGCGGCGCGCAGCACGTGGTCCTGCGCGTTGTTGAAAACCTCGAAGGCGTTTTCGCGGTTGGCCTTCCTTAGCCGGCGGCCGAGCCCGTCGAGGACATGCCGCTCGCGGTCGTCAAACAGCTTCAGCTGCCAGCCGCGGTCGAGGATGTCTCCTTGCCCGAGCCGTCGATGATCCGCTGCACCAGGGAAGGCGTCGCGGTCCGCTCGATCACCGCACCGACGAACTGGTCGGCGACGAACTTGCGGAGCACCGATCAGGCGGCGAGCTCGGCGGCCTTGGCAGCGACTCGGCTGCCGTAGCACTCCGCCGCCCGGAGCTTCGGCGTCGGTTGGGCCCGACTCGCTGCCGAAAGCTCCCGCGCCGTACGGGTTTACCGCCCGCCGCGTGGATCGCGTCGTCGGTGTATCCCGGCGGCACCAGGACCGAACCCCACTCGGGTCGCCCTTCGCTCGAAAACTCGCCAGGGTCAGGCGACGACGTTGACCAGGCGACCTGGGACGACGATGACCTTGCGCGGGTCCTTACCGTCCAGAGCCGCGACGATCTTCTCGTCCGCCAGCGCCGCCGCCTTCACCGCGTCCTGGTCCGCCGAGGCCGACACCACGACCCGGGACCGCACCTTGCCGTTGACCTGGATCGGGTACTCCGCGGTGTCCTCGACCAGGTACTCCTCCTCGGCCTCCGGGAACGGGCCGTGCGCCAGGCTCCCGCCGTGGCCCAGCCGGGCCCACATCTCCTCGGCCAGGTGCGGCGTCAGCGGCGCGACCATCAGCACCAGCGGCTCCAACAGCGACCGCGGAGTGCCCGCCGCCGACGAATAAGTCTTGGTCAGCCGGTTGTTGAACTCGATCAGCTTCGCCACAGCGGTGTTGAACCGCAGCTCCGCGTAGTCCTCCCGAACCCCGGCGATGGTCTTGTGCAGCGCCCGCAGCGCCTCGACGTCCGGCTGCTCATCGGTCACCCGCAGCTCACCGGTGTTCTCGTCGACGACGTTGCGCCACAGCCGCTGCAGGAACCGGTGCGAGCCCACGACGTCCTTGGTCGACCACGGACGCGAAGCCTCCAACGGCCCCATCGACATCTCATACAGCCGCAAGGTGTCCGCGCCGTAGGCGTCGGCCATCTCGTCCGGGGAAACGGAATTCTTCAGACTCTTGCCCATCTTCCCGTACTCGCGGTTGACCTCCTGGCCCTGGAAGTAGAACTTCCCGTCCCGCTCCTCCACTTCCTCGGCGGGGACGTAGACCCCGCGCGAGTCGGTGAAGGCATAAGCCTGGATGTAGCCCTGGTTGAACAGCCGCCGGTACGGCTCCTCCGACTCCAGGTAGCCCAGATCGTGCAGCACCTTGTGCCAGAACCGGGAGTACAGCAGGTGCAGCACCGCGTGCTCCACGCCGCCGACGTACAGGTCCACGCCGCCCGGGTCGTTCGCGCCGTGCAGCTCCGGGTGCTTGCCCATCCAGTAGCGCTCGTTGGCCGGGTCGACGAATCGCTCGGAGTTGTCCGGGTCGATGTAGCGCAGCTGGTACCAGCAGGAACCGGCCCACTGCGGCATCACGTTGGTGTCGCGCTCGTAGTGCTTCAGCCCGTCGCCCAGGTCCAGCTCCACCTCGGCCCAGTCGGTGGCCTTGGCCAGCGGCGGCTCCGGCTTGCTGTGGGCGTCCTCCGGCTCGAAGGTGCGCGGCGAGTAGTCCTCCACCTCGGGCAGCTCGACCGGCAGCTGATCCTCCGGCAGCCCCAGCGGCACGCCGTCCTCGCCGTAGACGATCGGGAACGGTTCGCCCCAGTAGCGCTGCCGCGCGAACAGCCAGTCGCGCAGCTTGTACTGCACGGTGCCGCGGCCGTGGCCGTGCTCCTCCAGCCAGGAGATGATCGTCTTCTTCGCGTCGTCCAGGCCCAGCCCGTTCAGGTCCAGGCCGACGTCCGGGTTCGCGGAGTTGATCCGCGGCCCCTCACTGGTGTAGGCGCCGCCCTCGAAGTCCTCCGACGGCTGCACGGTGCGGACGATCGGCAGGCCGAAGACCTCCGCGAACTCGTGGTCGCGGGTGTCCTCGCCGGGCACCGCCATGATCGCGCCGGTGCCGTAGCCCATCAGCACGTAGTCCGCGATGAACACCGGGATCTGCTTGCCGTTGACCGGGTTGGTCGCCCAGGCACCGGTGAAGACGCCGGTCTTCTCCTTGTTCTCCTGGCGGTCCAGGTCGGACTTCATCGACGCGGCCCGCCGGTACTGCGCGACCGCCTCCGCCGGGGTCGCCGCGCCGCCGGTCCAGCGGTCGTCGACCTCGGCCGGCCACGCCGCCGCGGTCAGCTCGTCGACCAGCGGGTGCTCCGGGGCCAGCACCATGTAGGTGACACCGAACAGGGTGTCCGGGCGGGTGGTGAAGACCTCGATGTGGTGCGCCGAACCGTCCAGCGGGAACACCACGTTCGCGCCTTGCGAGCGGCCGATCCAGTTCCGCTGCATGGTCTTGACCTTGTCCGACCAGTCCAGCCGGTCCAGGTCGTCGACCAGGCGGTCGGCGTACGCGGTGATCCGCATCATCCACTGCTTCAGGTTGCGGCGGAACACCGGGAAGTTGCCGCGCTCGGTCAGCCCCTCGGCGGTGACCTCCTCGTTCGCGACCACGGTGCCCAGGCCGGGCGCCCAGTTCACCGGCGCCTCCGACAGGTAGGCCAACCGGTAGGAGTCGATGGTCTTACGCTGCTCGGCGCGGCTGAGCTCGGGCCACGGGCGGCCGTCAGGGGTGGCGCGCTCGCCGGTGGCGAACTGCTCTTCCAGCTCGCTGATCGGCCGGGCGCGGCCCTTGCCGCCGTTGGCTTCGGTGTCGTACCAGGCGTTGAAGATCTGCAGGAAGATCCACTGCGTCCACCGGTAGAACTCGATGTCGGTGGTGGCGACCCGGCGGCGCTCGTCGTGGCCCAAGCCCAGCCGACGGATCTGGCCCAGGTAACGCTCGATGTTGGCTTCGGTGGTGGTCCGCGGATGGGTCCCGGTCTGCACCGCGTACTGCTCGGCGGGCAGGCCGAACGCGTCGAAGCCCATCGTGTGCAGCACGTTGCGGCCCAGCATCCGGTGGTAGCGGGCGTAGACGTCGGTGCCGATGAAGCCCAGCGGGTGGCCGACGTGCAGTCCGGCGCCGGAGGGGTACGGGAACATGTCCTGGACGAACAGCTTGTCCGCCGGAACGTCGCCCTGGAGTGGTCCGGCCGGGTTCGGCGCGTGGAACGTGCCGTGCTCGTCCCAACGGCGCTGCCACCGCTGCTCGATCTCGGTCGCCGTGTCCGCCGTGTAGCGGAACTGCGGGACCTCTTCGGAAACCCCGGTCGTCGAGCCCACTGCCTGGCCACTCATCGCGTTGCGTCCTTCCCTGACTTTCTCGCCCGAACCGCGCGGGTCGTGCCTGCCTAAGTGTGCCGCCTGCGGAAAATGGAAAACCCCCCAGGCCCTACCGGGCATGAGGGGTCGCCGCGTTGACGCCTGCTAACGGACGTTCAACGCGGCCTCGCAAGAAGCAGTCTCGCACTCACGGACTCCAGGGTAGCCGAGATCACTTCACGGGCCAGCGTGATTTGTCCGCGACGGTGCTGGCCACACCGAAGGATGTTCACAGATTCGCGCAACACACTGCGCGCTTGACCCTTGGAATACTCGATGATCTACTGGTGAAGCACGGCAACTCTCGGCCGCTGATCTCAGGGCGCCGCGAACCGTAGAAAAAAGGAAAGCCCCGGGCGGCATGCGCACTAGCACAGAGGCGAACCCGGGGCGTACGTGTTCGAGGCTAACACACACCGACCGCCGCACTTGGGGGAAATGATGTCGGGCGACTCCGCCGAATGGGTGCTCAAAACGCTGTCGCCCGCTCGAATGACGCCGTATCTCGCAGCGACCGCCGACGACGTGGAAGCGGCGTTCCGCGTGTACCAGTGGAACCTGGCAGTCTGTGCCGCCTTCTACAGTCCACTGCACTGGCTTGAGGTCGCGCTTCGCAACGCCATGCACGAAACGCTGCGGGACCACTTCGGCCGCGAATGCTGGTGGGAAGTCGCGTCTCTCGACCGCAATGGATGGGTGAAGATCCACGAGGCCGAAGCCAAGCTCAAGAAACGGCTCGACCTGGAGGGCCGTGCCATGACGGCGGATGACATCGTGGCGTCGTTGACCTTCGGCTTCTGGGTTTCCCTGGTCAGCCGTGGCGCCGGTTACGACCGCAAGCTGTGGGTGCCCGCGCTGCACCGCGCGTTTCCGAACTTCTCCGACCGGCGCAGGAAGTTGCACGACGAACTGAACCCGGTGCGGCACTTCCGGAATCGGATCATGCACTACGAGCCGATCTTCAACAGGCGCCTCACGGACTACCACAGCCACATCTACCGGCTGCTCGGCTACCTGTCGATCACGCTCAAGGTGGAGACCAGGCAATTCGACCGCGTTCCGCAGGTGCTCGCCCAGCGGCCCGATATCGGTGGTGCGCAATGACCGATCGGCTGTCCGCCAGCGAAATCGCCCGCGCCGCAGGGGTCGGGCGCGCCGCCGTGAGCAACTGGCGCGAACGCAACTCCGACTTCCCAGCAGCGCAGGGCGCAAGCTTCTCCACGACGGAAGTCGCCACCTGGCTCGACAAGCGCCGCATCCCGCGCAATGCGCTGCGAAAGGACGAGCCGGGAGGCACCAGCTACGGTGATCGCTTCCGCCGTGCGCTGGGTCTTGCAGACCGCGAGTCGGCACCTACACGCCGCCGCGAGCAGGCTCGACACGGTCTCACCGCAAAGGCGTGGCAGCTGATCGGCGAGGGACTTCGAGATCAACGCGGCGCCGCTACGACCGCCAATTACCAAGAACTCATCCTCGCCTTGCTGTATGCGCGGGAAAGCGGCGCATGGCAGTCGATTCACGAGGAAGCCGAACCCGCTGATCACAAAGCGCTTCCAGTGCTACTCGACAAGCTCGCGAATACCGATCCGCTGCTCGCCGGGCTCCGCTTCAGCCGCGAAGTCAATCCTCTCTTCCTAATCGGGCTAGTCGACGGCCTGAACGAACTCTGCGGCCATGAGCAGTCGGCTGGCAACCGAAGAGCTGCGGGGCTACTCGACGACTTGCTCAACGAGTTCTCGCCGTTTCGGATGACGAGCGAGTTCCACACACCACGGTCGATCGTCGTTCTCGCCGTCGAGATCCTCGATCCGGCCAGCACTGACACCGTCTACGACCCGTGCTGCGGCGATGGGGCACTGCTGGTAGGCGCTGTTGAACATGCCATTCGGCGAAACCCGAACGAACCGCTCACGGAAATCACCGGACGCGCCCTTTCCCCGGTTTCCTGGCGGCTCGCGAGCATGAACCTCGCCCTGCGCGGGGTGGAGCCCGACCTGGGCGATGGTGCTCGTGGCGTGCTCCGGCAGGACATGGATCGTGACCGAACGTTCGACGTGATCATGACCAATCCGCCTTTCGCCATGCGGGACTGGGCGGATCAGCCGCACGATCCGCGCTGGCGTTACGGCACACCACCGCGTAGCAGCGCAAACTTCGCGTGGATCCAGCACGTTCTCGACAAGCTGGCGCCGGGCGGTCGGGCAGCCGTGGTGATGCCACCTGCCGCGTCCTTCGCTGGCGGAGTGGAAGCCGAGATCCGACGGCAGCTGATCGACGCACGAACGGTAGCGGCAGTGATCGAGCTACCCTCGGGTCTCTTTCGCGCCACCGGGATCCCCGTGCACCTGTGGCTGCTGCGGGCTGCGGGCGAATCCGGTGATCGTGTGCTCCTCGTCAGCGCCAAGGACCGCGGCCACGCCAAGAGCAGAAACCTGCAGGAGTTGGCAAACGCGGACATCGACGAAATCGTCGCGGTCCACCAGCAGCACTCCCAGGGGGAGAACGTTCTCAAACCGGGGTTCGCCCGCTCCGTTAACATCGCGGAGATCGGTTATCAGGACTACCAACTGCAGCCGGGGACCTATCTGGCCAGCCCGCAGGCCCGGTTCCAGCCGCCGAAGCTCGCTGCTGCCGTTTCTGAGCAACAGCAGCAGCTGTCGACCTTGACACACCGCGCGGCGGCGCTGAAGGACCTGGTCGCTCGCCAACTCGAGCGCGTCGACCTGGCGAGCCTGGCATCGAGAAACAGCCATCCGGCTTTGCCAACAGTGTCGCTCGGCGAGATCTGCGACGTGTTAGCCGGGCCCAGCGGCATGCTCCGCGAAATCCCCGCACATGAGCACGGGGTACCGGTGCTGACTCCCCGCAGCCTGCGAAGGAACCGGCTGGTCCCCGGCGGGTCGGAGCGTGTCGACCCGGTCGCACGTGAGAAGTTGGCCCGCTATCTGCTCAAGGCCGACGACGTGCTGTGCGTGCGCACCGGCACCATCGGCCGGACCGCACTCGTCACCGCTGAGCACGAGGGGTCACTGTTCGGTCCCGGCTTCCTCCGGCTGCGGCCCCGTGCGCCGGAATTGAGCAATCGCTACCTGCTCCACTACCTCGCGACGGAATGGGTGCAGGACTGGCTGAGCCAGCACTGCGCGAGAACCACCGTCCCGAGCTTGAGTGCCAAGACCATGCGGCAATTGCCGGTCTGGCTGCCTCCGCTGGATCAACAGGAGTCGATCACCGAAATCATGTCCAGCCTCGACGAACAACTGGCGCTGCAGGACGAAGTAACCGACATCACAGAGCGGCTCAAGCACTACCTCGGGCAGCTCATCGGCACCGGCTACTTCCCCCTACGCGACTGAAACCCAGGCCTACTTCAGGCCAACGTGATTACCTGCGTGGTCTGGTTCGGGGCGAAGTTGTCGTCGCTGACCAGCACCAAGCTTCGCCGACCATCCGGCAGCAGCCGCGATCCCTTGGCGGCCGTGCGGCAGCGTCGCTTCACCGACCAGCCGAAGCCCCCGCTGGGCGTCGCAACGGCGGGCGCGGCCGGTAGGACCACCCGCGAGCGCGGCCGCCAGCAGTCCGGTTGGGACAGCAATCTTCGCCATGGCCGACAGCACACCTGACCTGGGTGTCGGGCAGGTAGCAAGCAGGCGAGGCTTACGCTGTCGGAGTGCTCGCTGTACAGGTGATCCTCTGCGCTGTCCTGGTCCTCGGCGGAGCGGCGCTGCTGTTCCTGGGCTTCCGGGGGCTGCGGGGCCAATTGACCCGCAACCGCTACGTCGGTGTTCGCACCCCCGCCGCCATGCGCAGCGAGGACGCGTTCGAGCTCGCCAACAGGGCCGCGGCACCCGCGATGCTGGCCGGCGGCGCGATCGCGGTGCTCGCCGGTGTATCGCTGCCGATGCTGGCCGCCACTTCCAGCGTCGTGATGGTCGCGGTGTTCGGACTGATCGGCGCCTTCGCGCTGATGACTGTCGGCGGAGTGGTCGGCAACCGCGCCGCCGAATCGATGCCCGCGCCGGTACCCGCCACCGGATGCGGTGGCTGCGCTGGCGGCTGCTGCGGCGTGCTCAAGCAGAACTGATCTTCCGGGAGACACGGCACGGCAATGCGCCGCGCGGTCACACGTTCGTGGCAACGTGGCGGTCATGCTGAGGTGCACCCGCTTCCGCGACGGCCACCCCGAGGACATCCCGAGCGGCGAAGCGCTCGATGCTCTGCGTGCCGTGCCGGACGACGCCTTCGTCTGGCTCGAGGTTCCGCCCGCGCGGCTCGACCTGCTGCACGAAGTGGCGCAGCTGCTGGACCTGCCCGCGCTGGCCGTCGAAGACGCGGTCCGGGCGCACCAGCGCGCCAAGTTCGAGCGCTACCCGGGCTGCGCGTTCATCGTCCTGAAGATGCTCGACTACGCCCAGCACGCGTCGGCGGTCAGCACCTCGGAGGTGATGCTGTTCCTGACCGACCGGGTGCTGGTCACGGTGCGACACGGCGATCAGGACCCGGCCACCGAGGCCCACCGGCGCGCCGCCGAACGGCCAGACCTCCTGGCCCTGGGGCCGCATGCCGCGGTGTACCTGCTCGCGGACGTCGTGGTCGATTCCTACCTCGCCATCGCGGCGGAACTCGGCAAGGACCTCGTCGCGCTGGAGCGCCGGGTCTTCGCCCCGAACCGGGACGACCCGACCGAGGACCTGTACTCGCTGAAGCGGGAGGTGCTGGAGTTCCGCGACGCCGTCGAGCCGCTGGTGCCGGTCGCGCAGCACTTGATCCAGCCGGGCAACGGCGAGCCCGGGCTGCTCGGCCAGCACTTCCGCGATGTTGCCGACCACGTCCTCCGGGCAGGGCGCGAGGTCCGGTCCTACGACGAGCTGCTCAACTCGGTGCTCGCCGCCCAGTTCTCGCGGGCCGGGCTGTGGCAGAACGAGGACATGCGCAAGATCTCCGCATGGGCGGCGATCGCGCTGGTACCGACCATCGTCGGCGCGATCTACGGGATGAACTTCGAGAAGATGCCGGAGCTGCACTGGTCCTTCGGCTACCCGGCGGCGCTGCTGCTGATCATCGTCCTCTGCTGCGCCGTCTACGCGGGCTTCCGCCGCAACGGCTGGCTCTGACCTGTCCACTCCGAACCTGTCCATAACTCTGTGGATAACTCCCAGATCTGGGGATAACTCACCCGTCCATCCACAGAGCCCGCAGCACCGCGCCCCTTGAACAAGCAGGCAAGCGGCGCCGCTTTCTCACAATGAGCCGGGGATCCCGGACCGAGAAGGCGTCCGAGGTTCCGCTACCCGCACCGCCTCGCAAAACCGAGCCGAGTGGCTCCTCAGTTGAGTTTCACGTCGCCGGGGTGGGTCGCGAGGAATGCCAGCGGGGGGCCTTGGCGGCGCAGGACCCGCCCCCAGAGCTCGGCGCCCGGGTCGGCGATGACGTCGTCCGGCAGGGCCGGGACGACGATCCAGTCTCCGCGTTCGATCTCGCCGGCGAGCTGGCCCGGCTCCCAGCCGGCGTAGCCCGCGAAAAAGCGGAGGCCGCGGGCCCGGGGGACCAGTTCGTTCGGGTCGCCGTCGAGGTCGACCAGGCCGACCGGGCCGCGTACCCCGACCATGCCGGCGATCGCGCCGACGTTCTCACCCGCGCGCAGCGTCGCCAGGCAGATCGCCGTGCGCTGTTCCACCGGCCCGCCGACGAACAGCGATCGCGGTTCGCTCGCGTGCTGCCCCCACTTCGGCAGCACGTCGTGCACCGCCACCTCGCTTGGCCGGTTCAGCACGACGCCCAGGGTGCCCTCGGCGCGGTGGTGGATCACGTAAACCACCGTCCGCCGGAAGTTCCGGTCCAGCAGCTGTGGGGCAGCGACGAGCAGCGTCCCCGGTTCCACGTCCGCGTCTGATCCCACCATCGCATGATCTCACTGGATTGCCCGTCCACGAACCAGCTGAGCGAAACCACAAGTCCCACAGCCCGCCCGGCCGATCGAGAAGCAGTATCAACAACTGCTCAACAACAGGGCGTCACATCAAGAAATACGAGTCAGTATTATTAAAACCGTCTGAGCTGCGATGGAAGAACTCGCAACCGAAACGAGCGGGCGCAGGCGCAAGGCTCAGGGGACGTCGAGGCCCTGTTCACGGGCCCAGCGCAAGAGCTCCTCGACGGCGTCGTCGTGGGACATCGGGCCGCGGTCCAGGCGTAGTTCTTTGAGGTGCTTCCAGGCCCGGCCCACGACCGGGCCCGGCTCGACCCCGAGCAGCCGCATGATCTCGGTGCCGTCCAGATCGGGCCGGACCTTCGCCAGGTCCTCCGCCTCGGCGATCAGCGCGATGCGCTCTTCGAGCTCGTCGTACGCCTGCTGCAGGGCCGTCGCCTTGCGCTTGTTGCGGGTCGTGCAGTCCGCGCGCACCAGCTTGTGCAGCCGGGGCAGCAGCGGGCCCGCGTCGTTGACGTAGCGGCGGACCGCCGAGTCGGTCCACTGGCCGTCGCTGTAGCCGTGGAAGCGCAGGTGCAGGAACACCAGGTCGGCGACGTCCTTGGTGACGTCCTTCGGGTACCGCAGCGCACGCAGTCGCTTGCGGACCATCTTCGCGCCGACGACCTCGTGGTGGTGGAAGCTCACCCCGCCGCCCGACTCGAACCGGCGGGTGGCCGGCTTGCCGATGTCGTGCAGCAGCGCCGCCAGGCGCAGCACCAGGTCCGGCTCGCCCGCCGGATCGGCCGACCGCTCCAGGTCGATCGCCTGGTCCAGGACCGTCAGCGAGTGCCGGTAGACGTCCTTGTGCTGGTGGTGCTCGTCGATCTCCAGCTTCATGGCCGGCACCTCGGGCAGCACGTGGTCGGCCAGTCCGGTCTCCACCAGCAGCTCGATACCGCGCCGCGGGAACTCGCCGCACAGCAGCTTGGACAGCTCGGCCTGCACCCGCTCTGCGGTGATCCGGGCGATCTCGGTGGCCATGTCGGTCATCGCCGTCACAACCCGGTCGGCGGCGGTGAAGCCGAGCTGGGAGACGAAGCGGGCGGCACGCAGCATCCGCAGCGGGTCGTCGGCGAAGGAGTCCTCCGGCGCGGCCGGGGTGTCCAGCCGCCGGTCCACCAGGTCTTTCATCCCGCCGTGCAAGTCGATGAACGAGCGGCCGGGCAGCTCGATGGCCATCGCGTTCACGGTGAAGTCGCGGCGCACCAGGTCGCCCTCGATGGTGTCGCCGAAGGCGACGTCGGGGTTGCGGCCCACGCGGTCGTAGGTGTCCGCGCGGAACGTGGTGATCTCCACCGTCGTGCCGCGCCGGTACGCGCCGAGCGTGCCGAACTGGATCCCGGTGTCCCAGATCGTCTCCGCCCAGCCGGTCAGCAGCTCGCGGACCTGCTCCGGTCGTGCCTCGGTGGTGAAGTCCAGGTCGGTGCCCAACCGGCCCAGCAGTGCGTCCCGCACGCTGCCGCCGACCAAGTACAGCCGGTGGCCCGCCGCGGCGAATCGCTGCGCGAGCTCCTCGGCGACCGGTGCGACCTTCACCAACTCCACGACGGCGTTGCGCTGCGCTTGGCGCTCCCGGGCCTGCAGCTGCTCGGCGGGCGTGGCGGAGTCGTGGCGTGAAGGAGAGGACACGATTTACCAGGATATCGGCCGCTCGGCCCAACGAGTCACCCATATGCGGCCGCCACCCGACCGACGCGGGCGCGGTGTGATTTCCGCCGACCATCGACGCCCCAGTTTCCCCGGCAATCGCGTCCGGCCCCAGGTCGCAACGGGGTTCGGCGACTCCGCGGCAGCCGACGAGCCAGCTCCCCCGTCAACCAGCTGATCGCACTACCATCGGCGGCATGCCCCCGTCGCCCGGCCGCTCTGACGGTGCCCAGCCGGGGCGTCGGAACCGGCGCCGGCGGCGCAGGCTGCGGACCGTCGACGAGACCTCTGCCGGGGGGTTGGTGGTCGACGGCACCGAAGGCCTCGCTGCGATCATCGGGAGGCTGGACCGCAAGGGGCGACTGCTGTGGTCGCTGCCGAAGGGGCACATCGAGGCGGGCGAGAGCGCGGAGCAGACCGCGGTGCGCGAGGTCGCCGAGGAGACCGGCATCATCGGCCGGGTGTTGGCCCCGATCGGCACGATCGACTACTGGTTCGTCGCGGGCAACCGGCGCATACACAAGACCGTGCACCACTTCCTGCTGGATGCGGTGGGCGGAAAGCTTTCCGACGAGGACGTGGAGGTCACCGAGGTGGCGTGGGTGCCGCTTGGTGAACTGGACGAGATATTGGCCTACGCCGACGAGCGTCGGCTGGTGCGCCGCGCGCTGAGCCTGCGCGACGGCGGAGCGGGTGGCGCGAGCGAACGGCTCGGAGCCCGGCCGGCACGAGGTAGCGGAACGGAGCCGGGGTGAGGTTTCTGCTGGCCGCGCTGGTCGCGGTGCTGTTTTGCGCGGTAGTTCCGCTGGTCCCGGTGCCGCAGGCGGCAGCGCAGGGCGAGACCCCGACCCAGTTGGACGTGATTAAAATCACACCATCTGTGGTCGGTGTCGGATCGCCCGGCGAAGTGGTCGTCACCGGCCGGTTGACCAACACCACCGATCACCAGATCAACAACGTCGAGGCCCGCATCCAGCGCGGCAACGCGACCAGCGCCGAACCGGCCGTCCAGCGCGCGCTGCGCGAGGACCCGGCCACCGTCACGGAGCCCGCGTTCACCTCGGTCGCCACCCGGCTCGCGCCCGGCCAGCAGATCCCCGTCGAGCTCCACATCCCGCTGACCGGCGCGAACTCGCTGCAGATCAGCCAGCCCGGCGTGTATCCGCTGCTGGTCAACGTCAACGGCGCGCCCAGCGGCGGCGGCCGCGCTCGCATCGCGCAGGCCCAGTTCCTGCTGCCGGTACTCGCCCCGCCGGGCGGTACTCAGCTCCGGCCCGAGAAACCAACCGAGACCAGCATGCTGGTGCCGTTGGTTGACTACCCGCGGTTGGAGCGGGAAGCCATCGGCGGCATGCGCGCGGTGCTGGCCGACGACCAGCTGTCCACCTCGCTGGCACCCGGCGGTCGGCTCTACGACCTGGTGCAGGCGGTGAGCGACCGCGTGACGCCCGGTTCACCGCTGGGCAGCGCGTTGTGCTTCGCCGTCGACCCGGACCTGCTGATCACTGTCCAGTCCATGCAGCGCGGCTACCTGGTGCGCCAGCCCAACGGCTCGCTGGTCGAGGGTATCGGCGCCGGTGCCGCCGACCTGTGGCTGTCCAAGCTCCGCCAGGCCACCTCGGGGCGCTGCGTGATCGCGCTGCCCTACGCGGACGCGGACATCGTGGCCCTGGGCCGGGCCGGGCTACCGGACCTGGTGGACGGCGCGCTCGACGGCACCGACCTCGTGCGCAACATCCTTCGCGTCGAACCGCGCAACGTGCTCTGGCCGATCGAGGGCGTGCTGGCCGATCCTGCGATCGGCCAGAAAATGCCCCACACCGCGCTGCTGGAACCCCGGGCGCTGAACATCCCCGCCGGGTCGCTGACCCCGGTCCGGGTGCGCAACCGCGACATGAGCGCGGTCCCCGTCGACCCGTTGCTGACCAGCGCGCTCGACCCGCAACACGACACGGAGCAGACGGTCACCGCGCTGTCGCCGCCGCAGAACGGGCTGCTGTCCGTCCAGGACACGCTCGGCGCTCTGGCGTTCCGCGCGACGCAGGCCCAGGTGCCGGGCGCCACCTCGGTGCTGGCACCGCCGCGCCGCTGGAACCTCCGCGGTGACGACCTGCGCGCCCTGCTCGACGGCATGCAGCAGCTGGCGGACGCGGGGCTCATCCGGCCCACCCCGATGCCCGACCCGACCCCGAACTCCCTGCCGCAAGCCGACCTCGACTACCCGGTGGACGCCGGTTCGGCCGAGATCTCGCAGCCGGTGCTCTCCGAGCTCGCCGCGCAGAACTTCAAGGTCGGCGACCTGTACGGATCCATCCGGGAGGAGCGGTCCAGCACCGTCCGGAAGGGCGACATCACCACGCCGCTGCGCAACGGCCTGCTGCACGGCGCGTCCAGCGCGTGGCGCGGCAACCCGGAGGCCGCCCGCCGGTGGGTGGACCGGACGACCCTCACGATCGACGACGTGCTCTCGCAGGTCCACATCGAGGAGTTCGCCGGCCAGGTCACGCGGATGGACACGGCCACCAGCCCAATCCCGTTGACCGTGGTCAACGACCTGCCGATCACGGTGGTCGTCGTGTTCCGCATCCCTCGGGTGCCCGGCGTCGAGATCAAGCAGGACTTCGACGGACCCGTCACCATCCCGGCCAACAGCCGGCGCGGGTTCCAGCTGCCGGCCACGACGCAGCGGGCCGGCAAGTTCACCATCGACGTGACCCTGACCACGCAGTCGGGCACCCAATTCGGCACCACCAAGCGGATGCAGCTCGAATCCAACAACTTCGGTGCCCTGATCCCGATCCTCACCGGGAGCGCGGCCGCGCTGTTGGTGCTGATGTCGGGGCTGCGGATCGCCAAGAGGGCCCTGGCCAGGCGCCGGCGGAGGGCCGCCGGTTCGACCGACCCGGCCGCCGACTCGTCGAGGCCGTGGAACCCGGCCGAACCGGACGCGGAGCCGGGAACCGCCTCGACGGGCACGGCGGCCACGAACGGCGCGCAGCAGGACAGCACGCCCGGAACCGCCCAGATCGCCACCACCGACAGTGATCGGAACCGGAACTGAGATCCTGAGCGGGGTCACGCCTTCACTCTTAGGCGTGAGCCTCGACTGAAAGACAGGATCGGGCCGTGCACTCGGCGTGTCGACGGGCGAAGGATTTGAGGCAGTGAACCGAGACAGGGATGCCGGGCGGATGAGCGGTAACCTCGGGCCACCCAGGCCCGCGCCACGTCCGGCGCCACGCCCCGACTCAGCGCGCCCAACCGTGCCGACCCGCCGACCTGACGCCGTGCCCCAGGCGCCGGGCGTGCCGCGCGGCTGGCACGTCGCGGAGACCCAGCCGATCCCGGTGGTGCCACCGGAACCCGGCATGAGCCAGGCCGCGGAGCAGGCCACCGAGCAGACCCAGATCATCCGCCCGGTCTCGCCGGCCAAGCCGTCGCTGCTCAAGGCCAGCGGCTCGATGGCCATCGCCACCCTGATCAGCCGGATCACCGGCTTCCTGTGGAAGCTGATGCTGGCCGGGGTGATCGGCTTCGCCGTCGAGAACGACTCGTTCAACGTGGCCAACACGATGCCGAACATGCTCTTCGAGCTGCTCATCGGTGGTGTGCTGACCAGCGTCGTGGTGCCGGTGCTGGTGCGGGCCAAGAAGTCCGACGCCGACGGCGGTGAGCGGTTCGTCCAGAAGCTGATGACGCTGGCCACGGTGGTCCTGGCGCTCGGCACGCTGTTGGCGATGGTCTGCACGCCGATCTTGACCTGGGCGCTGGTCACCGAGTCCGACGCCTCCAACCGGGACCTGGTCAGCGCCTTCGCCTACCTGCTGCTGCCGCAGATCTTCTTCTACGGCATCAGCGCGCTGGTCGGCGCGATCCTGCAGGCGAAGCAGATCTTCAGCCCGCCGGCCTGGGCGCCGGTGGTGAACAACCTCGTCGTGATCGCCACGATCGGCGTCTACGTGCTGCTGCCGGGCAAGATCACGCTCGACCCGGTGTCGATGACCGACACGCACCTGCTCGTGCTGGGCATCGGTGTCACCTTCGGCGTGGTCTGCCAGGCCGCGGTGCAGGTGCCCGCGCTGCGCAAGACCGGGTTCCGCTTCCGCTGGCAGTGGGGCTGGGACTCGCGGTTGTCGGAATTCGGCGGCCTCGCGCTGTGGATGCTCGGCTACGTGGCGGTCAGCCAGGTGGGGCTTTGGGCGCTCACCCGGGTGGCCACCGGGGCCGTCGGGGGCGCCCTGTCGACCTACAACTACGTGTGGATGCTGCTGCAGCTGCCCTACGGCGTGATCGGCTTCTCCATCATGACCGCGATCCTGCCGCGAATGAGTGCCGCTGCCGCGGACGGCGACCACGCCAAGGTGATCGACGACCTGTCCCTGGGCAACCGACTGTCCGCTGTGACCTTGTTGCCGATCAGCGCGGTCATGACCGCGCTCGGCGTCCCGCTGGCGCTTGCCCTGTTCACGACGGTCAAGCCCGAATTGCTCGAGCAGGCCAACACCCTCGGCCTCGGACTGGCCGTCTCCGCGTTCGGCGTGCTGCCCTACGCGCTGACGATGATGCAGATGCGGACGTTCAACTCGTTGAACGACGCCCGCACACCCACCCTGATCATGGTCGTGATGACCGTCGCGAAGGTGTTGATGGCGTTCGCATTGCCCGCGGTGTTGGCACCCGAGCAGGTGGTGTTCGGCCTGTGCTTCGTCAATTCGTTCACGTTCGTGGTGGGCTGGTTGGTCGGTGAAGCCTGGCTGCGGCATCGCCTCGGCCCGCTGGGCAGCCGACGTTTCCTTATCACGTTGGCGAAAACGTTGACGGCTTCGGTGCTGGGTGGACTCCTCGCCTGGGCGGGCACGCTCGGCGTGGACGCGCTGATCCCCGGAACCGCCGGTGCCGGAACGGGTTGGCTGCAGTTGGTCGTCGGCTGCTTGATCGGCTTGGCCGCGATCTTCGGATTGATGTCTGTGCTGCGGGTGGCGGAACTGCAGCCCGCCATCGGGCGGCTCACCGGTTTGCTGCGTCGTCGCTGACTTCCGCGTCACGTACCCTCGTTGGCGAAGTCTCCTTCCGCGGGGGAATTAAGTGGCACGCAACCCCTGGCGGACCGGAAGGAGCGGGAGAGGGAAGGTGACCAGCAAACCCACCGAGCAGATCGCTGCGGAACGCGACGAGTCCGGCGACGAGGGTTCGACCGAGCAGGCGCTGACACCTGGCCGGGTACTGGATCACGGCCGGTACCGACTGCTCTCCGAAGTCGGTGCGGACAAACGCTGCAACGTGC
Source organism: Saccharopolyspora sp. NPDC000995 (assembly GCF_053599315.1). NCBI lineage: Bacteria > Bacillati > Actinomycetota > Actinomycetes > Pseudonocardiales > Pseudonocardiaceae > Saccharopolyspora > Saccharopolyspora sp. NPDC000995. The sequence continues at coordinate 229,667 of NZ_JBSFLZ010000001.1, read as the reverse complement.
AGCTGTGGCGAGCCAAGGACGGCGTGCTCGGCCGAGACGTCGCACTGACGATCCTGGTCGGCGACCGTTCGGACGCCGAGGCGGCGTCGAGCGCGCGCCGGACCCTGGAACGCGCGATGCACGCCAGCACTTTCAACCACGTCGGCGTCGCGCGGGTGCTCGACGTCGTCACGCAATCGTCCAGCGACCCGACCGGCGTGCTCGGCCTCGTGATCGCCGAGTGGACGCACGGAACCGACCTGCTCGATTTGGTCGCCGAGGGCCCGCTGCCGCCCGGCACCGCGGCGCGGCTGCTGCAGCCGCTGGCCGCCGCCGTCGAGGCGGCGCACCACGCCGGCCTGGTGCTCGGCGCCGACCACCCGCAGCGGATCCGGGTCACCCCGGACGGCGAGATCCGGATGGCCTTCCCGGGCCCGATGGCGCAGGCCACCTCCAGCGACGACGTGCGCGGCCTCGGCGCCGCGCTGTACTTGCTGCTCACCGGCCGGTGGGCGCTCGGCGACGCGCCCGAGGGCCTGCCCGCCGCGCCGACTGGACCCGACGGCAACCTGGTCGCGCCACGCACGCTGCGGCCGACCGTGCCGCTCGAGCTGTCCACGGTCGCGGTGCGCGCGCTGGGCAACCCGGACTCCACCGGCACCACCGGCGGGGTCCGCACCGGCGCGGCGGTGCTCCGCGTGCTGGAGCAGCACGCGACCTTCGAGAACAGCAGCGCATCGGCGCAGGGCGCGCAGTCGACCGAGAGCAACGAGGTCTGGCGACGAGAAGACCCCAAGCCGGACAAGGCGAAGCGCAAGAAGCTGATGATCAGCGTCGGCGTGCTCGCGGTGGCCACGCTGCTGGTGGTCGGCTGGATCGCGGCATCCCTGATCGGCATGTTCACCGAGACCAACACCGGCCACAACACCGGCCAGGTCATCGGCGAAACCGGCAACCACCCCGGCGCTCAGCAGCAACCCAACGAGCAGCCGCAGGCGCCCGCGACCCCGGTGAAGATCACCGCCGGCACCTCGTTCAACACCAGCGGCGATGCGGACGCCCCGCAACGCATCCCGAACCTCTTCGACGGCAACCCGGGCACCTGGTGGTCAACGTTCGACTACAAGCAGCAGCTCGGCCCAGGCGGTATCAGCAACGGCACCGGCGCAGTGCTGACGCTGGATCACGCCGCCGTGCTCCGGGAAGTGTTGATCAACTCGCAGAGCGCAGGCACCAAGGTGGAGATCCGGCAGGTCAACGGCACGCCGAGCATGGACGGCAAACTGCTCGGGTCCGCGGTGCTCAACGCCGGCGACACCTCGATCCCGATCCACGCCGACTCGCCAACTCATCAGATCCTGGTGGTGATCACCCAGCTGGTCCCCAACAACGGCGGGTTCGCCTCGCAGATCAACGAGGTGAAGGTCAGCGCAAGCGCGGCCTGACGGTCGTGGTGCGGACTCGGGCACGGCGCCCGGCTCCCACCACGACTACTGACCTGGCCAGATCCGCCGCTGGTCAATGTGGCGGGTGTGCCGGTTCACAAGAACAGTAAAGTTCTGTTCCGTGTCTGTCCCCGTCAGCTCGGACGCCGAACTCATAGCGGCGCATACCAACGGAGATCCACATGCGTTCTCCGAGCTCTTCCGCCGACATCGGGATCGGCTGTGGGCAGTGGCGCTGCGAACCATGCGCGACCACGAAGACGCCGCCGATGCGCTTCAGGACGCCATGATCTCGGCATTCCGCAACGCTTCGTCGTTCCGCGCCGAATCCCAGGTGACCACCTGGCTGCACCGGATCGTGGTGAACGCCTGCCTGGACCGGATACGCCGCCGCCAGGCCCGGCCGACCGTACCGCTGCCGGAAACCGGCCCGACCGAACCGGCTGTTGTCCGCGACGCCATCGATGAGCAGGACACCAAGATGGCCGTCCAGGAGGCACTAGCCGAACTTCCCGAAGATCAACGCTCCGCGATCGTGCTGGTGGACGTGGAGGGATACTCCGTGGCAGAGACAGCAGCGATCTTGGGGGTTGCGCAGGGAACCATCAAGAGCCGGTGCGCGCGCGGGCGAGCCAAACTCGCCAAACTTCTGGGACACCTGCGGAACCCAAGTGCAGATGCGAACGTCCCAGATGACGCGATGGCCATGCGTCAACGGGAGGGACGATGAGTGGTGAACAACGGCGCACGGGGGCGCCGCAGGGGCCACCGTGGTCCCTGGACCTGCTGGCCGATCTCCACGCCGGAGTGCTGGACCAGCAGACCGCCGATCAACTGCGCGTCCAGGTACGGGACGACCCGGAGGCCGCAGAGGTACTGGCGGCGTTGGACGCCACTAGCGCAGACCTGGCGGCGCTGCCGCCGCTGACGATCCCCGACGACGTTTCGGCTCGCATCGACGCCGCGTTGGAGAACGAGGTCCGGGCCTGGTCCCAGCTGCAGGCCGCCGCTGCACCGCAGGCCGAACCCGTCACACCGCCCGCCCAGCAGGGCGGCCAGGTGATCGACTTCGCCGCGGCCAAGCGGCGCCGCCGGAGGCGGTTCACGCTCGGCGCCGGAGGGATAGGGGTGGCCGCCGCGGCCGCCGCCGTGGTGTTCTCGGTCCTGCCGAGCAACACGGACACCTCAGGCAGCAGCAACCAGGCGCAGCCGCAGCCGACCGCGACCGGCGGGGCACCGGCGCCACTGGCGCTGCAGGGGGAGCAGGTCACGCTCAACGGCGAGCAATTCGGCGAGATCATGAAGTCCGAGCAGTACAGCAGCGCGCTGGCGGACCCGCAGCGGCTCATCGGCTGTCTGCAGTCCAACGGCGTCAACAGCGGCAAACCGCTGGGCGCGCGGGAGATAACGCTCAACGGTAAACCCGCCCAACTGCTGGTTCTGCAAGGCGGTGCCATCGGCAAGTTCCGCCTTTTAGCGGTCGGCCCCGAGTGCGGCCCGGGCAACCCAGCCAAGATCTCGGACTCCACCTTCGGCGGCTAGGGCTCATCCGGCGGTGCGAGTACGACCCGCACCCGCACCGCCGGCCTCACCGACTCCCGATCCGTGGGACGGGGGTCGGCTCCGCTGTGCCCTCCGGCACGGCGTCTCCATGATCGGGAACAGACCCGAATAGGATCGCGTTGAGCCGGATACGGTCGCGCGCCGAGCGCGGCGGAGACGCTACGACGGAAGGGGCGCGGTGACTGGCGACGTCCGCAACGTGATCATCGTGGGCTCTGGCCCTGCCGGGTACACCGCTGCGGTGTACGCCGCACGGGCGGAGCTCGAACCACTCGTCTTCGAGGGCACCCAGTTCGGTGGCGCGTTGATGACCACCACCGACGTGGAGAACTTCCCGGGCTTCTCCAACGGGATCATGGGCCCGGATCTGATGGAGCAGATGCGTTCTCAGGCGCAGCGCTTCGGTGCCGAGCTGCGGGCCGAGGACGTCGAACGCCTCGACCTGCGGCCAGGGGAAGAAGGCGCCGCCGTCAAGTCCGTGTTCGCAGGCGGCGTGGAGTACCGCGCCAAGGCGGTCATCCTCGCGATGGGCGCCGCCGCGCGCTACCTCGACGTCCCGGGTGAGGAGCGCCTGCTCGGCCACGGGGTGTCCGCCTGCGCCACCTGCGACGGCTTCTTCTTCCGCGACCAGGACATCGCCGTCATCGGCGGCGGTGACTCGGCGATGGAGGAGGCCACCTTCCTGACCCGCTTCGCCCGGTCCGTGACGATCATCCACCGCCGCGAGGAGTTCCGCGCCTCCAAGATCATGCTGGAGCGGGCCCGGGCCAACGAGAAGATCAAGTGGCTGACCAACAAGGCGGTCACCGAGGTCGTCGGCGACAACGCCGTCAGCGCCCTGTTGCTGCGCGACACGGTCACCGGCGAGGCCTCCGAGCTGGACGTGACCGGCATGTTCGTCGCGATCGGCCACGACCCGCGCAGCCAGCTGGTGCGCGACCAGGTCACCGTGGACGCCGAGGGCTACGTGCAGGTCCAGCAGCCCACCACGCACACCGGCATCCCCGGCGTGTTCGCCGCGGGCGACCTGGTTGACCACACCTACCGGCAGGCGATCACCGCGGCCGGTTCCGGATGCTCCGCCGCCATGGATGCCGAGCGCTGGCTCGCTGAGCACGACGTGCCCGAGGCCGAGGTGGCCGCCGAGCTCGTCGGTGGCGGCTACGGGCCCGGCTCGGCGAACTGACTCCAGGCAGCACCAAACCGATAGGGAGTAGGAACATGGCCGACACCAACACGGTGGTCGTTGACGAGAAGACGTTCAAGGAAAAGGTCCTGGACAGCGACAAGCCGGTCCTGGTCGACTTCTGGGCCACCTGGTGCGGTCCGTGCAAGATGGTCGCCCCGGTGCTGGAGCAGATCGCCGACGAGCACAAGGACAAGATCACCGTCGCGAAGCTGGACATCGACGCCAACCCCAGCCTGCAGCGCGACTACCAGGTGATGTCCATCCCGACCCTGCTGCTGTTCAAAGACGGGCAGCCGGTCAAGCAGATCGTCGGCGCCAAGCCGAAGGCGGCACTGGAGTCGGACCTGTCCGAGTACCTGTGAAATCGGACTCCATCTGACGCAACCGAATAACGCGGTCCCGCCGTCTCGTCGATAGGACAGTGACGGCGGGATCGTGTATTAGCGCACCGAACAAGATCACCCACCCACGGACCGTTGTCGCACGTCCACCCCGGTGGTCGTGGGCCGCAGCGCCGGGTCCCGGTGCACAAGGCACAATGACCCGACGGGTCCTCCTTCCGGACCCTGCACGCAGAACGGGAATCCGGGACACACCCGGCCATCCTTCGCGTCGGTGCCAGTACCGGCGCCTGAATCGAGCGAGGAGTGCATGCAGCTGCTCCACCGCGGTGACGTCGGTCCGGCCGTTTCCGAGATCAAGAACACCCTTGCGGCGTTGGGTCTGCTTCCCGCCAACACCCGGACGGGACCGTCGATCTTCGACGACGCGGTGGAACAAGCGGTTCGGGTCTTCCAACAGCAACGCGGGCTGATCACCGACGGCGTCGTGGGCACGGCGACCTACCGGGCGCTGACGGACGCGCGCTGGCGGCTCGGCGACCGGTCGCTGGCCTTCCTGGTGTCCAAGCCGATCAGCGGCGACGACGTCTTCGCGCTGCAGGAGCGGCTGCTGGAGCTGGGCTTCGACGCGGGCCGCCCGGACGGCATCTTCGGTCGGGAGACTGAGCAGGCGCTGCGCAGCTTCCAGCGCGACTACGGGCTGAACCCCGACGGCATCTGTGGGCCGGGCACGCTGCGGGCGCTCAAGCAGCTCGCGCCGAAGGTCCGCGGCGGGCGGCCGGTGTTCCTGCGCGAGCAGGAGAAGGTGCGGCGCGCGGGGCCCCGGCTGCGCGGCAAGCGGATCGTGATCGACCCGGGCCACGGCGGCGCGGACCGCGGGGTGCACATCGGCAACGTGCACGAGGCCGACCTGACCTGGGACCTGGCCCGCCGGTTGGAAGGCCGGATGGTCGCCACCGGGATGGAGGCCCTGATCACCCGCGGGCCCAACGCCAGCCCACCGGACGCCGACCGGGCCGGCTTCGCTAACGAGGCCGGCGCCGACATGTTCCTGTCGCTGCACATCGACGCCAACCAGTCGCCGCTGGCGGAGGGCGTGGCGAGCTTCCACTTCGGCACCGGCAACGGCACCACGTCGACCGTGGGGGAGGCGCTGGCGGGCTTCCTGCAGCGTGAGATCGTGGCCCGGACGGGGCTGCGCGACTGCCACACCCACCCCAAGACCTGGGACGTGCTGCGGCTGACCCGGATGCCCGCGGTGCGGATGGAGATCGGCTACCTGACCAACGCCCGGGACCGCAGTCGGCTGTTGGACCCGGCGTTCCGGGACGTCGTCGCGGAGGGCCTGCTGGTCGCGGTGAAGCGGCTGTATCTGCTGGGCAAGGACGACCAGCCGACGGGCACGTTCACCTTCGACGACCTGCTGCGCCACGAACTCGCCCGCGCCGAGGGTGCCTGACCCCGCTAGTTCACCGCGGTGGATTTGTCGACTTGGTGACTTCTCGACTCGGCCGCCCTGTCCGGCCGGTCAGGCGCCGCCTACGACCGGTTCGGCCGTCTTGATCGTCACCGAGCTCAACAGCCGCTCCAGCGCCGCCTCCACGTCTTCCTTCCAGGAGATCGCGGTGCGCAGCTCAAGCCGCATCCTGGGCCACTTGGGGTGCGCGCGGACGGTCTTGAAGCCGACCTGCTGCAGGAAGCCCGCCGGGATCACGCAGCTCTCGGCGGAGCCCGCCAGGTCGCCGAAGGCCTCCACGGCCTTCACCCCGCGCCGGGTCAGGTCCTTCGCCACGTTCTGCACCAGAATCCGCCCTAGCCCGCCGTCCGCGAACTCCGGCAGCACGCGCAGCGCGGTCAGCAACACCGCGTCCGCGCTCACCGGGGCTGTGGGGAATGCGCTGGAGCGCGGCACGGCCGCAGGCGGCGCGTACATCGCGTACCCCGCCGGAACGCCGTCCACGTAGACGATGCGGCCGCACGAACCCCACTCCAGCAGCACGCTGGAGACCCAAGCTTCCTTCTCCAGTTCGGTCTCGCCGAACTCCTCGGCCTGCTCCCGGATGTGCGGCGCCAACTCCCAGAAAACGCATCGGCGACACCGCTGGGGCAGGTGGTCGAGGTTGTCCAGCGTGACGCCGACGACGCGTCGCGACACCTGACCTCCTGGAAAACCCGCACGAACCCGCGCGCATGCGACGGGATGCCGCCAGGATAAGCCGCCGCAGCCCGGCTCCGGAACCCACAGCGCACTCCACCAGCAACCCAATGGAGTGAGATCGCTTACCACCGACCAACCGATCACAAGAGCGCCGCCACCACCAGCGCCACCGGAACAACCGCAACAGCGACACTTGAACGGATGCGCTCAAAGCTGTCGCAAGCGGCGAAGCGCGAGTCGGGGATCCCGGCGTCAAGAGAGCCCCTGAGATCCCGCCACTCACACCGCTACGCGCACCGCCGCGCGGAACTAATCGGAGACCCCTTTTTGCGAGGTGCTCGTTACATGTTGGGTGGGTTGTGACGATAGGCCCTATAGAATCGCCCGATCGTCCCCACGGGGATGAGCAGAGCGCACAACCGAAACCGGAGCGCGATATGTCGGACCACGGAAGCCAGCCGGCCACGCCGGGACAGCCCAGCCCGCCCGAAAAGCCCGCACGCAACCTGGACGCGTACCGGGCGCACTACGCGGAGCGGACCACCGGGATGACTGCTTCCGAGATCCGAGCTCTCTTCGCCGTCGCCAGCCGCCCCGAGGTGGTCTCGCTCGCCGGCGGCATGCCGAACCTCGCCGCGCTACCGCTGGACTCGCTGGCCGCCGAGGTCGCCCGCCTCATCTCCGTCGACGGCCAGGTCGCGCTGCAGTACGGATCCGCGCACGGGGTACCGGAGCTGCGCGAACAGATCTGCGAGGTCATGGCGCTGGAAGGGATCACCGCCCACCCGGACGACGTGATGGTCACCGCGGGCTCCCAGATGGCCCTGGACATGGTCACGCGCATCTTCTGCGACCCGGGCGACGTCATCCTCGCCGAAGGCCCGTCCTACGTCGGCGCGCTCGGCTCCTTCGCCGCATACCAGGCCGAGGTCGTGCACATCGCGATGGATGAGGACGGCCTGCAGCCCGACGCGTTGCGCCAGGCCATCGCCAACGTGACCGCGCAGGGCAAGCGGATCAAGTTTCTTTACACCATTCCCAACTTCCACAACCCGGGCGGCATCACGCTAGCCCTGCCGCGGCGCTCCGAGATCCTGGAGATCTGCGCCCAGCACGGCATCCTCGTGGTGGAAGACAACCCGTACGGCCTGCTCGGCTTCGACGGCCAGCCACACCCCGCGCTGCGCAGCATGGATGCGGACAACGTCGTCTACCTCGGCTCGTTCTCCAAGACGTTCGCCTCCGGCCTGCGCGTCGGCTGGGTACTGGCGCCGCACGCGATCCGGGAGAAGCTGGTGCTGACCGCCGAGTCGGCCACGCTGTGCCCGCCCACGCTGAACCAGATGATCGTGTCCCGCTACCTGAGCACGCACGACTGGCAGGGGCAGATCAAGATCTTCCAAGAGCAGTACCGGGAACGGCGCGACGCGATGCTCAGCGCGCTGGATCAGTACATGCCGGCGGATTGCACGTGGACGCGCCCCGACGGCGGCTTCTTCGTCTGGCTCACCGTGCCAAAGGGCGTGGACACCAAGGCGATGCTGCCCCGCGCGGTGACCCAGCGGGTCGCGTACGTGTCGGGCACCGGGTTCTACCGCGACGGGTTCGGCAGCCAGCAGATGCGCTTGTCGTTCTGCTACCCGACGCCGGAGCGGATCCGCGAGGGCGTCCGACGACTGGCCAACACGCTGACCGAGGAGATGGAGCTGGTCCGCACCTTCGGCACGGTGCCCCAGCGCAGCGTCCCGGGCCCGCAGGCTCCGTCGCCCGACACCGCGTAGAGTTTTCGCCGAATCCTGGCAGGAAAGGGTTCGCTGGCTGGATTGCGGAGGTGGTCCCGCGGCGGGTTCTCAGACGCTGCCTCGACTGCGGGATCAGATCCCCGACTTGCGTATGACCAAATGCGCGGCATCGGGGCTGACCTCGGGAGGCGACGTCTGAGAACCCGTGGTGGTGCCGGTTGCGTGTGTTGCGAACGGCGGCTTCGCCACTTGCCTGACGTCACAGTGCGGTGGGGCACCTCGCGCCTTTCGGTCCGCGTGGTCTGCAAACGAGAAACAGTCCACTGTGCACCAGGAGTTTTCCTGAGCACAGTGGACTACTACTTTCCAGGGGTGTGTTGAGTGTCTGATCGCTGGGTTGCCGTGCTCGCAGGGGGGCTGTCGCACGAGCGCGAGGTGTCGCTGCGCTCGGGGCGCCGTTTATCCGCCGCACTGCGTTCGGTCGGCATGACCGTGGCGGAGTGGGATGCCGACGCCCGGCTGCTGTCCCGCATCGAACAGGAGCGCCCCGACGCGGTCGTGGTCGCACTGCACGGCGGGGAAGGTGAAAACGGCGCGGTGCAGGCCGTGCTGGACATGGTCCGTGTCCCGTACGTCGGCACCGGCCCGCATGCTTGCCGCCGGGCTTGGGACAAGCCGACCGCCAAGGCCGAGCTGGCGCGCTCCGGGCTTGCCACGCCGGACTGGGTTGCGTTGCCGCATGCAACGTTCCGCGAACTCGGCGCGCAGGCCGTGCTGGACGCGCTCGTGGCCAAACTCGGGCTGCCGTTGATGCTCAAGCCGGACCAGGGCGGGTCGGCGCTGGGCGCGCACGTAGTGCGCGACTCCGCCGAGCTCCCCGCGGCGATGGTGGGCGCGCTGTCCTACGGCGACGCGGTGCTCGTCGAGCAGTTCGTCGAGGGGACCGAGGTGGCGATCACCGTCATCGACGGGCCGGATGGGCCGGAGGCGTTGCCCGCAGTGCAGATCGAGCCGGCGGACGGGGTTTACGACTACACCGCCCGCTATACCGCAGGGCTCACCAGCTACCACGCACCTGCCGAGGTCCCGGCCGAAGCCGCCGCCGCTGCGGGTGAGCTGGCTATCGCCGCACATCGACTGCTCGGGCTCCGCGACGTCTCGCGGACGGATGCGATCATCGACCGGAACGGGACGCCGCACTTCCTGGAAGTCAACGTGTCGCCCGGACTGACCGAGACCTCGCTGCTGCCGATGGCGGTCGAGGCCGCCGGGCGGTCACTGGGGGAGGTCTTCGCGATGCTCGTCGAGCGGGCGATCGCACGATCGCGATGATCCGCTGTTTCACGTGAAACAAGGGCCGGTCTCCGTCGGAGGCCGGCCCTTTCTGTTCCGCAAGCAGCGGTTACATTTTAGTGTTTTTTAACTACTTAAAGTAAGTGTCACCGTGACGAAAGGGCTCGGTGTCATTGCTCGCGGAACTGCGACGCTTGATCACCCAAGATCAACTCTGCGAGGCGCTCGAGATCGTCGACCGACCCGAACTCGACGACGATCCGCCCCTTCCGCTGACCGCGCTCCACCTTGACCCTGGTGTCGAAGTGGTTCGACAGCCGGTCTGCCAACCGGTCGAAGCCAGGGGCCTGGATCGGCTTCTTCGCTGCCGCCTTCTCCTTCGCCGGGCCCTCCGACTTCTGGAGCGTCACCGCCTCCTCCGTCGCCCGGACCGACATGCCCTCCGCGACGATCCGCTTGGCCAGATCCTCCTGGGCCCCGGCATCGTCCAGGCCGAGCAGCGCGCGGGCATGCCCGGCCGAGAGCACCCCGGCCGCTACCCGACGCTGCACCACCATCGGCAGCCGCAGCAGCCGGATGGTGTTGGTGATGACCGGGCGACTGCGGCCAATACGGTCAGCCAACTCGTCGTGCGTCACGCCGAACTCTTCCAGCAGCTGCTGGTAGGCCGACGCCTCTTCGAGCGGGTTGAGCTGAACCCGGTGGATGTTCTCCAGCAGCGCGTCCCGGAGCAGCTCGTCGTCCTGCGTCTTGCGGACGATCGCCGGAATGAACTCCAGCCCGGCCAACTGGGAGGCACGCCACCGGCGCTCGCCCATGATCAGCTCGAACTGGTCGGCCTCCAACTCGCGCACCACGATGGGCTGCATCAGGCCGAACTCACGGATGGAGTGCTGCAGCTCCTGCAGCGCCACCTCGTCGAAGACCTGGCGCGGCTGCTTGGGGTTCGGCGTGATCGAAGAGATGGCGATCTCGCGGTAGACCGCGCCAGCCACGATCGCGCCGGTTTCACGTGAAACCGGCTCCGGCGCGGGTTCGGCGGGCTTCGGTCCGCGCAGCACCGGGCTGCGCAGCGCAGCGCCGTCGACACCCGTCTGGGGAGCGCCTGCCGGGGGACCGCTGGGTATCAGCGCGGCAATGCCGCGGCCAAGACCACCTCGACGCTCGGTCATGCTGTCTTCCTCTCGGCACCCCGCTCGGCGATCTCCCGAGCGGCATCCAGGTAGCTCATCGACCCGCGCGAACCGGGGTCGTACGTCAGGACCGTCTGGCCGAAGCCTGGCGCCTCGGAGATCTTCACGCTCCGCGGGATGACCGTTCGCAGCGCCAGGTCCCCGAAGTGGCCGCGAACCTCGGCGGTCACCTGGTCCGCCAGCTTGGTGCGCCCGTCGTACATGGTCAACAGGATCGTCGACACCCAGAGCGCAGGGTTGAGGTGTGCCTGCACCAGCTCGATGTTGCGCAGCAACTGGCCCAGCCCCTCCAGCGCGTAGTACTCGCACTGGATCGGGATCAGCACCTCGTGCGCGGCGACCAACGCGTTCACCGTGAGCAGCCCCAGCGACGGCGGGCAGTCGATGAAGACGTAGTCGGGCGCGAGCTGGTCCACCACCTCGGAGTTCAGCGCCTCCTTCAGCCTGCCCTCGCGCGCCACCATGGTGACGAGCTCGATCTCCGAGCCCGCCAGGTCGATCGTTGCCGGCACGCACCACAGGTTCTTCGACTGGGTGCTTTGCGCCGCCGCGTCGGCGATGCTGATCTCACCGAGCAGGACCTCGTACACCGACGGAACGCCGGAGCGGTGCTCGACACCCAGCGCAGTACTCGCGTTGCCCTGCGGGTCGAGGTCGATGACCAACACGGTTAGCCCGTGCAACGCCAACCCCGCCGCGAGGTTCACCGTGCTCGTCGTCTTGCCGACGCCGCCCTTCTGGTTGGCCACGGTGATGATCCGCCGATGGGTGGGGCGGGGGAGTTCCAGGGCTTCCGGGTGCAGCACCCGGGTCGCCCGCTGGGCCTCCTCCATGATTGGGGTCCAGCCGATGTCGTCCTTGCCGAAGCTGCTCATCGACGACTCGCCTCCCGGCACGGACGGGAACCGAAGCCCGCCCATTGCACGCCCCTTCGTTTCACGTGAAACACGACCCGCTCCGTTTGACTCCGGATTCACCGTCCACGATCCTTTCTCGTTCGACGTGCACCGTCACGACGCCGACCGGACGCATTTCGGGTCGCCGCGACCCGCTCAACCACGACGACGGTCGTCGGCACCTCGATCACACCGACACCGCACGAAACCACTTCACCGCGACCGCCACCGACCGCAGCAATCGCCGGCGCATCCCGTTCGAGTTCCTCCGCCGCGCTCTCGCCCTTCATGGCGAGCAGTCGGCCCCCGGTCCGAAGCAGCGGGAGGCACCACTTCGCGAGCCGTTCCATCGGCGCCACGGCACGCGCGGTCACGACGTCCTGATCGGCCAGCCGTTCGCGCACCGGGCCCTCCTCGGCACGTCCACGCACCACCTCGACGGTGAGCGCCAACTCGGTAACGACTTCCTGCAACCAAGTCACCCGTCGAGCCATCGGCTCCAACAGGGTCAGATTCAGATCCGGGCGGGCGATCGCCAACGGGATGCCCGGCAACCCCGCCCCAGAGCCTACGTCCAACACCCGGCAATTCGGTGGCAGCAACTCCGCAATCACCGCAGAGTTCAACAAATGTCTTTCCCAGAGCCGGTCCAGTTCGCGCGGACCGATCAGACCGCGGCGGATTCCGTGCTCCTGGAGCAACTCGACGAAGCGTTCCGCCAACGCCAACCGCTCGCCGAATACGACCCGCGCCGCAGATGGCGCACCTCCGGTCAAAGCATTCACCCCGTGTCGATGTTTCACGTGGAACCAGGTGTGTTCACCTAAGCCTGCCGGATCGCGATCCGCAGTCGTACGGCAACCCGCGTTTCACGTGAAACTTCCTTTGGGGAATCGACTCGACTCGCGTATCGATGCGGGTGGTGGAATCTCAGGCGCCGCCCGGACTCCAGATCCCCGATTCGCGCGATTACGACGTGGCGTGAGGCGTTCTCGCCAGGCGACGTCTGAGAACCTGCGACGGCGCAGGCGCTACTTCAAAGGAGGACTCGAGGTCTCGGCCAATCGCCGTGTTTCACGTGAAACACGGGCCCGAATGCGCCGGTGCCCCCGTCGGTCCGAGGAGGGGACCGACAGGGGCACCGGTGGGGCAGGGGTCAGCTCTTGAAGACGACAACCTTGCGGTTGGGCTCTTCGCCTTCACTCTCGCTGTGCACGCCGTCGACGGCCGCAACGGCGTCGTGGATGATCTTCCGCTCGAACGGGGTCATCGGGCGCAGCCGCGCCTCCTTTCCGGTCTCCAGCACGGTCTCCGCGGTCGAGCGCCCAAGTTCGGTCAGCTCCTGCCGGCGGCCCGCCCGCCAGCCCGCGACATCCAGCATCAGCCGACTGCGGACGCCGGTCTCCTGCTGTACCGCCAGCCGGGTCAGCTCCTGCAGCGCCTCCAGCACCTGACCGCGTCCGCCGACCAGCTTCTCCAGATCGTCACCGCCGTCGATGCTCACCACCGCTCGACCCGCCTCGACGTCCAAGTCGATGTCCCCGTCGTAGTCCAGCAGGTCGAGCAGCCGCTCCAGGTAGTCACCCGCGATGTCGCCCTCCTGCACCAGGAGAGCTTCGGTGTTCGACACCTCGGACTTTGCGGTCTCGCTGCTCTCCGCGCTGTCGATCTGGGACTCGGCCGGGGACGGGCTCGGCTCCTGCACGGTTTCGGACACTGGGTGTCTCCTCTCCAGGGTTCGCGACGGACTCAGCGGGACTCGCCCGGCTTGTCCGCGTCGCGAGAACGGTCTTCGATCTCCCCGGGGATCTCACCGGGTTGGTCCTTGGCCACCGGGTCCGCGACCCACGTGGTGCCCGTCTCCACCACAGTGGATTCGACGACCGCGGGCGCGCCGGCCAGCGCAGCCTCCTCGCGGTCGATCCGGCGGTACACCACACGCTGCTGACCAAGCGTCCAGAAGTTGTTGGCCAGCCAGTAGATGAGAATGGCCAGCGGCAGGAACGGACCACCGATGATCGCGAACATCGGGAAGATCCACAGCGTCATCCGGTTCATGATCGCCGTCTGCGGGTTGGCCGCCGCGTCGACTGTCTGTCGCTGCACCGAGTGGCGCGCGGTGAAGTGCGTGGCGATCGCGGCGGCGATCATCAGCGGCACACCGACCAACATCATTTCCACGCGGTCGGTGCCGAACATCGCGAGCACCTCCGGCGTCTGGCTGATGGTGTTCGACAACTTCGCGCCGAACAGATCGGCCGCCACGAACGAGGCCACGTCGTCCGCGTTGAAGATGTAGTTCGATGGTGCGCCCGGCTTGAACCCGTTGAGCACGTGGAAGAGCCCGATGAACACCGGGATCTGCACCAGCATCGGCAGGCAGCCGCTGAGCGGGTTGAAGCCCCGCTCGGCCTGCATCTTCTGCATCTCGGCGGCCAGCTTCTGCCGGTCGTCGCCGTACTTGGCCTGCAGTGCTCGGATCTGCGGCGCGAATTCCTGCATTTTCTTCATCGACCGCACCTGGTGCACGAACGGCTTGAACAGCAGCGCGCGCAGCGTGAAGACAAGGAAGATCACCGCCAGCGCCCAGGCGTAGCCGCTGGCCGGATCCAGCACGAAGCCGAACACCTTGTGCCAGAACCAGAGGATGGCCGACACCGGGTAGTAGATGAAGTCCAGCACGCGGGCTACTCCTCGGCAGGTTTCTCGGGTACGCGGCCACTAACGGGGTCGGCCGCCGCGGACCGCTCACGGGGCGGTGGAACCGGGTCCAGGCCTCCAGGGTGCCAGGGGCCGCACCGCAGTAACCTGCGCAGGGTCAACCAGCCACCGCGGAACAGTCCGTGGACGGTGAGCGCCTCGACCGCGTAGGTGCTGCAACTCGGGTAGAACCGGCACGACGGCGGCAGCAGGGGGGAGATCACCTTGCGGTAGACGTGCACCGGACCGAGCAGCACCCAGGCCAGTGGGCTCGGGCGCCGAGCAGGGGCGCGGAGCCTGTCGTCGTGACGCTCGTCCGAAGCCATCACCTGGAACCCGTCGCCGGAACATCGGGGGAGAGGACGCGGAGCTTGCGCAGCGCCACGTCGAGGTCCGCACCGAGTTCGCGGCTGGACGCACCTGCTGCGGGAGGCAGGGCGCGGACCACCACCAGTGTGCCAGCGGGCAACGCCGACAGGAGGTCGCGCATCAGGTGCCGGAGGCGACGGGTGACCCGGTGCCGGACCACGGCCGTCCCCACGGCCTTGCTCACGACAAAACCCACCCGGGTCGAGACATCCGAATTCCGGGTGGGTGCCGTTTTCGCATCGGCTTCCGGCAAGGCCTCGCCGGTGTAGCGCGGCCCGAGGTCCCGAGCCTGGTCCGGACGCAGCACGTGGACCACCAGGCGGGACCGGCCGGCCCGGCGACCACGACGGACCACCAGACGGAACTCCTGGTTCTTGGTCAGCCTGGCTGCCGCGGGAAGCACGGCCGGACGCGATCAGGCGGTCAGCTGCGCGCGACCCCGGCGACGGCGCGAGGCCACGATGGCCCGGCCGGCCCGAGTGCGCATGCGCAGCCGGAACCCGTGCTTCCTGGCACGGCGGCGGTTGTTCGGCTGGAAAGTGCGCTTGCCCTTGCTCACGGTCGGATCTCCCGGTTACTACAGGCACCGATGGCCACGGTGAACCACGGTTCGGTCAAGGTGTCCCTGTTTCGCGAGCCGCAGTCGCTGGCCACGCGGCGATCGGCGAATACCGAGCGGCGCACGGCACCAGAATCTCGGCGCAGCGACATGCCCGCTCAGGAAGCGGGGGACTGTACGAGGGTACGCAGTGGCAGCGGAGGAAGCTGAACCGGGGTCGCCATCTGGCGACGATCACCGGGCACAACCGCCGCACCGGTGGCAACGAGGCTGCCACATCCCGACCTTCGCGGCGTCTCCGGGAGTCGCATGTGACGCGGGTGCCCCCCTGCGATGCGCGGATCGGTGTGCGGGAACACCCGGTCTTCGGTGGGCACCTGACCTCGATCGAAGCGGTACAGCCGCCCCAGGGGGGATGACCGCAGTGGCCTGCCGTACCTTCATACACAAGTTGTGGACAACTCTGTGGACACCTGATTGAACAGGTGTCCACCTGAGTCTGGCCCCACCGTCCCGTGACACCGCCCGCGCCCGAGCACCGTGGGAGCCCGGCCCGGGACCGCACCGGGGGCTGCGCGAGCGAGGGGAGGGGGAGCAAGGCGGTGTCCGACCACCAAGCCGATCTCGTTCGAGTTTGGGATGAGGTGGTGCAGGAGCTGTCCTCCGGCACGCTCTCGCCTCAGCAACGCGCCTGGATGCGGGTGACCCGACCGATCGGGCTGCTGGACGGTACCGCTCTGCTCGCCGCGCCGAGCGACTTCGCCAAGGAAGCCATCGAACGCGCGCTGCGTGATCCGATCACCGACGCGCTTTCCCGCCGGCTCGGCCGCGCCGTGTCGCTGGCGGTGAAGGTGGACACCGCCGTTCCCGGGCCCACCCGCCCGGCCGCGGCGCCCGCGCCGGCCGATTCCCGGTCCGGCCGCGGCGCCGATCACCCCGGGCCTCCATTCCTCTCCTCGCCTGGCTTCGGGCGGGGGCCCGAAGCTTTCGGGAACACCGCGCACACCGGTTCGATCAGCGGGTCCGTCACCGGTCCGGTGCCTGGTTCGGTGCCCGACGCCGGAGGGCGGCACGCGGTACCGGACAAGCACCTCGGGATCGACTTCCCGACGGCCGAGTTCAAATGGCCCAACGGCGAGGTTCCGTCGCCGTTGGGTGCCGACGGCGACGGCGAAACCGACGAGCCGGAGAGCGCGGCGACCGAGCCGGAAGCCGACGAGTCCGCCAACGAGATCTGGCCGACCTTCGGCCGCGCCGGACAACCAGGCGAGCCGCACCAGGGCCAGCCGTTCACCGCGCCGAAGCACGCGCCGCCCACTTCGCAAACCCGGCTGAACGCGAAGTACACCTTCGACACGTTCGTCATCGGCTCCTCGAACCGCTTCGCGCACGCCGCCGCCGTCGCCGCGGCGGAAGCACCGGCCCGCGCGTACAACCCGCTGTTCATCTGGGGCGAGTCCGGGCTCGGCAAGACGCACCTGCTGCACGCGGTCGGCCACTACACCCAGCGACTCTTCCCCGGGATGCGCGTCCGCTACGTGTCCACCGAGGAATTCACCAACGACTTCATCAACTCGCTGCGCGACGACCGGCAGGTGGCGTTCCAGCGCCGGTACCGCGACGTCGACGTGCTGCTGGTGGACGACATCCAGTTCTTGGAGGGCAAGGAAGGAACCCAGGAGGAGTTCTTCCACACCTTCAACACGCTGCACAACTCGAACAAGCAGATCGTGGTGTCCTCGGACCGGCCGCCGAAGGGACTGCGCACCCTGGAGGACCGGCTGCGCACCCGGTTCGAGTGGGGGCTGATCACCGACATCCAGCCGCCGGAGCTGGAGACGCGGATCGCGATCCTGCGCAAGAAGGCAGCCCAGGACCGGATGAACGCGCCGGCCGACGTGCTGGAGTTCATCGCGTCCCGGATCGAGCGCAACATCCGCGAACTGGAGGGGGCGCTGATCCGGGTCACCGCGTTCGCGTCGCTGAACCGGCAGCCGGTCGACCTGCAGCTGGCCGAGATCGTGCTGCGCGACCTGATCCCGGACTCGCAGACCCCGGAGATCACCCCGCCGACGATCATGGCGGTGACCGCGGACTACTTCAGCGTGACCATCGACGACCTGTGCGGCCCCGGCAAGACGAAGGCGCTGGCGCAGGCCCGACAGATCGCGATGTACCTGTGCCGGGAGCTGACCGACTCGTCGCTGCCGAAGATCGGCCAGTACTTCGGCGGCCGCGACCACACGACGGTGATGTACGCGGACAAGAAGATCCGCAAGGAGATGGCCGAGCGGCGCCGCATCTACGAGCACGTCCAAGAGCTCACGGCCCGCATCAAGCAGCAGTCTCGCTGACACCTCAGAGGAAACTGGCGGCGTACTGCGTGGCGGTTCGGGTAGTGCACCTTCCGACGCCGCAGGGACTCCGGGATCCCCGGCTCATGGTGCCAATTCACCACGCCGGGTACTGGCCTCGCCAAGAACCCCGACGGACCGGCAAGGCATGAGAACCCGGGGCAATGAGCCGAAGCGGCCGACGCCGCACGTCCGACACCTCGTCTGCCGAATGTTCGAGGTCAGAAGGGTCGGGACGCTCAGATGGCTTCTGCGGGGCTATCTCGGGGGCCAAGTGTGATTCCTTCGCCTCTCTCCGCGAATCTTTCTGCTGACCCCGCCCGGCGCGAGCTACCCCCTTCAACAGAAAGCTCCCCCGTCGCGGCCCGTGGGGAATCGTCCGGTAGCGAGCAGTCGGGCCCGCAACCGGGCTGCGCCTGATCGTTGATCGCTGCGCGCTTCGTGGCGCGCGCCGGAGGCCCTCAGGGCCCGCCAGGGACGTCGAGATGTTTCTGTTGGGCTACCCGGCTCGGATCAGACCGCTCCGACAGAAACTTCGGGCCACTTTGCGGGCCGCCCGGAGCCCGGGATGCGCACGCATCGAGCCCTTCGAGCCGACCGCAGGGTGCGCATCCGGACAGCAAACCAACACGTTCCGAGGTTGATCAAGCGCGCTCCGCAGTCGCAAAGAGGTTTGGCGCGCCGAACTTTTCTGAGGACCGGGGTGGCCTTCGCCTCACCCCATCGGCAAAAAAGTCCGCCGAGGCTCGAGCTGTCCACAGATTTTTCATCCCCAGGCCTGACCTGGAATTTTCCCCAATTCATCCACAAGCTGTGCACAAGCTGGAGCAAGCTGCCCACAGAGTGGAGCCGGGTTGACCACAACGCTCTCACAGGTTTGCCCACAACCTGATCGGTGGAGGAGCCCAAAACCAACAGGGGGTGGGTATAACCGGGCCGACAACTGTGGATGGAGCTGTGGACAACTGGGGGTGGCTGTGGACAAACCGTTGTAAGGCAGAAGTTGTCCACCACCTGGACGTCGTAGTCCACGGTTACATCCCGTGTTCATCCACACCCGACCACGCCACACGACCAGCCCAAACGACACTTGTCCCCACAACTCACAGCCCTTACTACTACTGCGGTTATTTCTTCTTTTGAAAGAAAAAGAAAAAGAGAAGAAGGCTCGGTGGATAAGTGGACAACTCGGCCTGGACAGCCAGGACGGCAGCACGAACTGCTCGGACCCGGATGCGGAGATCGCGGCGCACGCTCTACGGTGGAACTCCCGCGGAGGCCGCCGACGTGAACTCCGGGTCGAGCCCGGGCCGAACTTCGCGTGCACGGCGCTCGTGGGGGGACCGCTTCGTCCTCGTTGCGATGAGCGCGGGGCACACCGACTACACCGACCCGATGAGCTGCTCCCCAGCTCTACAAAGTTCTCCGGCAGCCGAGCCACGGCTGGAACCGAAAGGACACCCATGAAGATCCGCGTGGAACGTGACGGTCTCGCCGACGCCGTCGCCTGGGTCGCGCGCAGCCTGCCGTCACGGCCACCGGTTCCGGTGCTGGGCGGAGTGCTGCTCGACGCGAGCTCCGGGGAGGCGCTGACCATCTCCGGGTTCGACTACGAGGTCTCGGCCCAGGTCACCATCGATGCCTCGATCGACGCCAGCGGACGCACCCTCGTTTCCGGGCGGTTGCTGGCGGACATCACGAAAGCGCTCCCGGCCCGCCCGGTCGAAATCACCGTCGACGGCTCCCGCGTCACCATCACCTGCGGCAGCTCGCGGTTCAGCCTGCCGACCATGCCGGTCGAGGACTACCCGGAACTGCCCGCGATGCCCGAGCACGCCGGTTCGGTTCCGGGCGATCTGTTCAGCGAGGCCGTCGGCCAGGTCGCGGTGGCGGCTGGCAAGGACGACACGCTGCCGATGCTCACGGGCATCCGGATGGAGATCAACAACGACAAGCTGACCATGGTCGCCACCGACCGGTTCCGCTTGGCGATGCGCGAGATCACCTGGGAGCCGGGCACCTCGATGGAGGACACCGCGGTGCTCGTCCCGGCCAAGACCCTCGCCGACTCGGCGAAGACGCTGGGCACGGGCGGCAGCAAGGTCGAGATCTCGCTGGCCTCCGGCGACGGCCTGCTCGGCCTGTCTGGGACCGCTCGCCGCAACACCACCCGGCTGCTGGACGCGGAGTTCCCGAAGTACCGCCAGCTGCTGCCTGCCGAGAGCGCCGTGACCGCCGACGTCGACGTCGCCCCGCTGGTCGAGGCGATCAAGCGCGTCTCGCTGGTCGCCGAGCGCGGCACCCAGGTGCGACTGGAGTTCTCCGACCGGCTGCTGCGGCTGACCGCCGGCGGCGATGACGAGGGCAGCGCCGAGGAAGAGCTAGCAGTCGAGTTGGTCGGCGAGCCGCTGACCATCGCGTTCAACCCTGCCTACCTGCTCGACGGGCTCGGCGCGATGAAGACCGAGCGCGCCCAGCTTCAGTTCACCACCGCCAACCGCCCGGCCCTCGTCAAGCCGGTCGGAGAGGATGGCGAAGTGACGGAGGGCTACCTCTACCTCCTGATGCCGGTCCGCCTCCCGGGCTGACCTGGGTCACATCCGGCGCACTGCCCGACCGGAGCCGCCAACGCCGATGGCTAGGCTCCGGTCGGATCGATTCAGCTGGTGAGGTCCTCACCCCGCGGTCGGTGATCCGCGCCGACCAACCAGTCGATACACAGCTCGCAGAGGGAGATCGGGTGCAACTCGGACTTGTCGGTCTCGGCCGAATGGGTTTCAACATGCGTGAGCGGCTGCGCGCCGCCGGTCACGACGTCGTCGGTTACGACCGCAACCCGGAGGTCAGCGATGTCGCTTCCATCGCGGAGCTGGTGCAGAAGCTGGCCGGCTCGCGGATCGTCTGGATCATGGTGCCGCACGGCGACCCGACTCGGCAGACCGTCGAGGAGCTGGCCGGGTTGCTGTCGACCGGCGACCTGGTGATCGAGGGCGGCAACTCGAAGTTCACAGATGACCAGGCCAACGCGGCGCTGCTCGCCGAGCGCGGGATCAAGTACGTCGACGTCGGGGTTTCCGGCGGCGTATGGGGTGCCAAGAACGGTTACGGCCTGATGGCCGGTGGTGATGCCGAGGACATCGAGCGGGCCATGCCGATCTTTGACGCGCTGCGCCCGGAGGGCCCGCGTGAGGAAGGCTTCGCGCACTCCGGCCCGGTGGGTGCCGGGCACTACGCGAAGATGGTGCACAACGGCATCGAGTACGGCCTGATGCAGGCCTACGCCGAGGGCTTCGAGCTGCTGTCGGCGTCGGACGTGGTCACCAACGTGCCGGAGACGATCAAGGCGTGGAGCCGCGGCACGGTGGTCCGCTCCTGGCTGCTGGACCTGCTGGTCCGCGCGTTGGAGGAGGACCCGGAGCTGACCGAGCTGCGCGGTTACGTCAACGACTCCGGCGAGGGTCGGTGGACCGTCGAGGAGTCGATCAACAACGCCGTGCCCACGCCGGTGATCACCGCCTCGCTGTTCGCGCGGTTCGCCTCGCGTCAGGAGGATTCCCCGGCCATGAAGGCGGTCGCGGCGCTGCGCAACCAGTTCGGCGGCCACGCCGTGCAGAAGACCGAGGACTGACCGGGAACCGGAAGCGGTGTTGATTTGTCGACAAATCGATACCGCCCACCGTCCTCGCTGTTTCCGCAGGCAGGTGCCTTGAGTACGTTGAGGTGCTGTAGCGCCTCAACAGACGAGTCAGCTACCAGCGAAAACCCTACCCAGGGAGCACCGCCGTCCGATGCCCTGGCGATTTGTCGACAAATCGCCAGGACGACGAAGGCACCGAATCCGCGAATTCGGCGACCGGGCGGACGACCGAACAAAAGCTGCGAATAAGTTGGATCGCCGTGTACGTCCGTCATCTGCAAGTGACCGACTTCCGGTCGTGGCCGCACGCCGACCTGACCCTGGAGCCGGGCATCACCGTGCTGGTAGGGGCCAACGGGCAGGGCAAGACGAACCTGGTCGAGGCGATCGGTTACGCCGCGACTCTCGGATCGCATCGCGTCTCCGCCGATGCCCCGCTGGTACGCGACGGCGCGGCGCGCGCGGTCGTGCGGACCGCCGTGGTCAACAGCGGACGCGAGCTGCTGGTCGAGCTGGAGATCACGCCGGGCAAGGCCAACCGGGCGCGGATCAACCGCGGTGCCGTCGCCAGGCCTCGCGACGTGCTCGGCATCCTGCGCACCGTGCTGTTCGCACCGGAGGACCTCGCGATCGTGCGCGGTGATCCGGGTGAGCGCCGCCGGTTCCTCGACGACCTGCTGGTCACGCGGTCACCCCGGTACTCGGGTATCCGTTCGGACTACGACCGGGTGCTCAAGCAGCGCAGCGCCTTGCTCAAGTCGGCGGGCGCGGCGCGCAGGGGCGGCGGCTCGGCGGACCTGCGCACGTTGGAGGTGTGGGACGGCCACCTGGCCCGTTTCGGCGCTGAGCTGTTGGCAGGTCGGCTCGATCTGGTCGCCGCCATCGCACCCCACGTGACCAGCGCTTATGCCAACGTCGCGGCGACCGATGAGGCGACCGTGCCGTCCGGTCGCGTGGCCGGCGTACGCTACCGCAGCAGCCTCGGCGAGTCGCTGCCCGAGGGCTACGGCGTGCCACTAGGCAAGGCCGCAGACCCGGCGGAACTGGAAGTGGCCCTGCTCGCCGAGCTGGAGCGGGTCCGGGCGCAGGAGATCGACCGCGGTGTGTCGCTGGTCGGGCCGCACCGCGACGACCTGGAACTGATGCTCGGTGACCTGCCCGCGAAGGGCTACGCGAGCCACGGCGAATCTTGGTCGTTCGTCCTGGCGTTGCGGCTGGCTTCCTACTACCTGCTCACCGAGGATGGCGCCGAGCCGGTGTTGATCCTGGACGACGTCTTCGCCGAGCTCGACCGCCGCCGCCGGGCCCGGCTGGCCGACCTGGTGGGCGGGGCCGAGCAGGTGCTGGTGACCGCGGCGGTGCCGGAGGACGTTCCGCCGGAGCTCATCGGTGCCCGATTCGACGTCCGGGAGGGCGAGGTGCGACGTGCCATATAACCGTTCGCAGTCGTCAAGTAAACCCAGAGTGATAACCGGGGCGGGAAAGACCGCAGATTTGCCCACATCTGGGGATAACCCTGTGGATGGTGTGGATAACTCGGCGCCATCACCGGGACCATCAACGACGGTCCCGGTGGATACCGGGACGTCGCCGGTCGGGTCCGACGGGGCCGCGTTGTCCGGTCCGGACCTCGCCCGGGCCGCCCTGCAGGCCGCCCGGGAGCAGTCCGCAGCCCGCCGGCGCGACGGCAAGAAGAAGGGGGGCGTGGTCCGGGCGCGCCGCCGTCGTGGCTGGTCCGGGCCGCGCCCGGACGACCGCGATCCGCAGCCGCTGGGTCGGCTGGCCGCCCGGATCGCCAGCGAGCGCGGCTGGACCGAGCACCTCTCCGGCGGCCAGGTCTTCGCGAAGTGGGCGTCCCTGGTCGGCGGCGACGTGGCCGAGCACACTAAGCCGGTGGCGCTGAAGGACGGCGAGCTCACCGTCCAGGCCCAGTCCACTGCGTGGGCCACGCAGTTGCGTTTGCTCCAGCGCCAGATCCTGAAGCGGATCAGCGATGGCGTCGGCCGCGACGTGGTGCGCCGCATCAAGGTGCAGGGCCCGGCCGCGCCGAGCTGGCGGCACGGCCCCAGGCATGTTCCCGGGCGTGGCCCCCGCGACACCTACGGCTAGTAGCCTGCCGATACGCGCTTATCGTCGGCCCGCGCGGGCCACGGTCCGCAGGCCCGGTGGGGCGAATGGCCGCGTCGCACCGGGGAGCAGACCCCCCGGCTGGCCCGCCGCCGGGGCGGCAACCGGCCGATCGCCACCGAGATCCCCCGGCGACCTCTCGAGGCTCTCGGATGGTGGATTGATTCGAGTTCTCCGCTCTGTGAGGAAGTCAGGGGTGTCCTTGCCCTACTTCTGTCGCGGGGGGCCAGTAGAATCAGTGCAGGGTGTGGCCGACGCCTTCGACCGATGTGATCGTCGAGGCGCTGGGCAACGCGCGCAGCAGGGTGCGGCGCCGACAGACAAGTCGCCCCGAAGTGGTCTGCGGTGCGGGAAGGGCGTGTTTTCGAACCGGCACCGGCCAACCTGACAGCACAGTCGGCTCAAGGAGAAATCGAGGCCCGTGGCACCGAAGAAGAGCGAATACAACGCTTCATCCATCACCGTTCTTGAGGGCCTTGAGGCCGTCCGCAAGCGTCCCGGCATGTACATCGGTTCGACCGGCGAACGCGGCCTGCACCACCTGGTGCAGGAGGTCGTGGACAACTCGGTCGACGAGGCGATGGCTGGCTACGCCTCCAGGGTCGAGGTCACCCTGCTTGCCGACGGCGGCGTGCGCGTGGTCGACGACGGCCGCGGCATCCCCGTCGGCATGCACCCGGTGGAGAAGAAGCCGACCCTCGAAGTCGTGCTCACCGTGCTGCACGCGGGCGGCAAGTTCGACAGCGACTCCTACGCGGTCTCCGGCGGTCTGCACGGCGTGGGTGTGTCGGTGGTCAACGCGCTGTCCACGGCGCTGGAGGCGGAGATCCACCTAGAGGGCTACGTGTGGCGGCAGCGCTACGAGGACTCCAAGCCCGTCGCCGACGTCGAGCGTGGCGAGCGCACCAACAAGACCGGCACCACCATTACCTTCTGGGCCGATCCGACGATCTTCGAAACCACCAGGTACAACGCCGAAACCATCTCGCGTCGCCTGCAGGAGATGGCCTTCCTGAACAAGGGACTGACCATCGTCCTGCGCGACGAGCGGGCCGCCGAAGAAGACGAGGCCGGCGAGGACGCCAGCGGCACCACCGCCCGCGCCACCGAGCGCACCTTCCACTACCCGGGCGGCCTGGAGGACTTCGTCCGCCACATCAACGCCACCAAGGAACCCATCCACAAGAAGGTGGTGTCCTTCAACGCCTCCAGCAAGGACTACGAGCTGGAGATCGCGATGCAGTGGAACTCCGGCTACAACCAGTCGGTCTACACCTTCGCGAACACCATCAACACGCACGAGGGCGGCACCCACGAGGAAGGCTTCCGGTCGGCGCTGACCCGCGTTGTCAACAGCTACGCCAAGGACAAGAAGCTGCTCAAGGAGAAGGACGGCAGCCTCACCGGCGACGACGTCCGCGAGGGCCTGGCCGCGATCGTGTCCGTGAAGGTCCGCGAGCCCCAGTTCGAGGGCCAGACCAAGACCAAGCTGGGCAACACCGAGGTCAAGTCGTTCGTGCAGACCACCGCCTTCGAGTGGCTCACCGACTGGTTCGAGCGCAACCCCGCCGAGGCCAAGGTGATTGTCAACAAGGCGGTGTCCTCGGCGCAGGCGCGGATGGCCGCGCGCAAGGCCAAGGAGCTGGTGCGTCGCAAGAGCGCGATGGACATCGGCGGCCTGCCGGGCAAGCTGAAGGACTGCCAGTCCAACAACCCGGAGGAGACCGAGCTCTACGTCGTGGAGGGCGACTCCGCGGGCGGCTCCGCGAAGGAGGGCCGCGAGTCGCGGTTCCAGGCGATCCTGCCGTTGCGCGGCAAGATCATCAACGTGGAGAAGTCGCGGATCGACAGGGTCCTCAAGAACAACGAGGTCCAGGCGATCATCACCGCGCTGGGCACCGGCATCCACGACGAGTTCGACCTGTCCAAACTGCGCTACCACAAGATCGTGCTGATGGCCGACGCCGACGTTGACGGCCAGCACATCCGCACCCTGCTGTTGACCCTGCTGTTCCGGTTCATGCGGCCGCTGATCGAGAACGGCCACGTTTTCCTCGCGCAGCCGCCGCTGTACAAGATCAAGTGGCCGCGGTCGGAGCCGGAGTACGCCTACAGCGACAAGGAACGCAACGCGCTGCTGGAGCAGGGCGCGGCAGCCGGCCGCAAGCTGCCCAAGGACGACGGCATCCAGCGCTACAAGGGTCTCGGCGAGATGAACGCCGACGAGCTGTGGGACACCACCATGAACCCGGAGACCCGGCTGCTGCTGCAGGTCTCGCTGGACGACGCGGCGACCGCGGATGAGCTGTTCAGCGTTCTGATGGGCGAGGACGTCGAAGCCCGGCGCTCGTTCATCACCCGCAACGCCAAGGACGTCCGCTTCCTCGACGTGTGACGCACCGCGCCGCTAAGCCCCCGAACTTCCCGGAAAGCGAAGGACGAGCATGACGGATATCCTGCCGCCGGTACACGGCCGGATCGAGCCGGTCGACATCCAGCAGGAGATGCAACGCTCATACATCGACTACGCGATGAGCGTGATCGTGGCCCGCGCGCTGCCAGACGTGCGCGACGGCCTCAAGCCGGTGCACCGACGCGTGCTGTACGCGATGTACGACTCCGGCTTCCGCCCGGACCGCGGGTACGTGAAGTGCTCCCGCGTCGTCGGCGACGTGATGGGCAACTACCACCCGCACGGCGACTCGGCGATCTACGACACCCTGGTCCGCCTGGCCCAGCCCTGGTCGATGCGCCACCCCCTGATCGACGGCCAGGGAAACTTCGGTTCGCCCGGCAACGACCCGGCCGCGGCGATGCGGTACACCGAGTCGCGGCTGGCCCCGTTGGCGATGCACATGCTCGCCGACATCGAAGAGGACACCGTCGACTTCGCCGACAACTACGACGGGCGCACCCAGGAACCCACGGTGCTGCCGTCGCGATTCCCGAACCTCTTGGTCAACGGAGGTGGCGGGATCGCGGTCGGAATGGCCACCAACATCCCGTCGCACAACCTGCGCGAGGTTTCCGACGGTGTCGTCTGGGCGTTGGAGAACCCGGAGGCCACCGACGAAGAGCTGCTCGACGCTCTCATGGCGCGGATCAAGGGTCCGGACTTCCCGACCCACGGCCTCATCCTCGGTACCAATGCGATCGCGGACGCCTACCGCACCGGCCGCGGCTCCATCAAGATGCGGGCCGTCGTCACGATCGAAGAGGACGCCAAGGGCCGCACCACATTGGTGGTCACCGAGCTGCCCTACCAGGTCAACCCGGACAACCTGATCGAGAACATCGCCGCGATGCACCGGGAGGGCAAGCTCACCGGCATCTCGGACATCGCGGACGAGTCCAACAGCCGGCGTGGCATGCGGATCGTGATCACGCTGAAGCGTGACTCGATCCCCAAGGTCGTGCTGAACAACCTCTACAAGCACACCCAGCTGCAGACCACCTTCGGCGTCAACATGCTGGCGCTGGTCGACGGGGTGCCGCGCACCCTGCGGTTGGACCAGGTGATCCGGTACTACGTCAAGCACCAGATCGAGGTCATCGTCCGGCGCACCAAGTACCGGTTGAAGAAGGCTGAGGAACGCGCCCACATCCTGCGCGGCCTGGTCAAGGCGCTGGACATGCTCGACGAGGTGATCGCGCTGATCCGCCGGTCGCCCACGGTGGACGACGCGCGCACCGGGCTGATCGAACTGCTCGACGTCGACGAGATCCAGGCCAACGCGATCCTGGAGATGCAGCTGCGCCGCTTGGCGGCCCTGGAGCGGCAAAAGATCATCGACCAGTTGGCCGAGATCGAGCGGGAGATCGAGGACCTCAAGGACATCCTCGCCAAGCCGGAGCGGCAGCGGCAGATCATCCGCGACGAGCTGATGGAGATCGTCGACAAGTACGGCGAGGACCGGCGCACGAAGATCGTCCCGTTCGAGGGCGAGGTCTCGATGGAGGACCTCATCGCGGACGAGGACGTGGTCGTCACGATCACCCGCACCGGCTACGCCAAGCGGACGCGCACCGACCTGTACCGGGCGCAGAAGCGCGGCGGCAAGGGTGTGCAGGGCGCGCAGCTGAAGCAGGACGACATCGTGTCGCACTTCTTCGTGTGCTCCACGCACGACTGGATCCTGTTCTTCACCAACAAGGGGCGCGTCTACCGGGCGAAGGCCTACGAGCTACCGGAGGCCAACCGCACCGCGCGCGGCCAGCACGTGGCGAACCTGCTGGCGTTCCAGCCGGACGAGCAGATCGCCCAGGTCATGCAGATCAAGGACTACACCGCGACGCCGTACCTGGTGCTGGCCACCCGCAACGGGTTGGTCAAGAAGTCCCGCCTGACCGACTTCGATTCCAACCGATCGGGTGGTCTCATCGGGATCAACCTGAAGGACGAGGACGAGCTGGTCGGCGCGGTGCTGTGCTCCGCCGATGACGACCTGCTGCTGGTGTCCGCGGAGGGCCAGTCGATCCGGTTCCACGCCACCGACGACGCGCTGCGACCGATGGGCCGGGCCACCTCGGGCGTCCTGGGCATGCGGTTCAACGACGGCGACGAGCTGCTGGCGATGGGCGTCGTCCGCGCCGACCGGTACGTGCTGGTGGCCACCGACGGCGGTTACGCGAAGCGCACCCCGATCGATGACTACCCGGTGCAGGGCCGTGGCGGCAAGGGCGTGCTGACTCTCCAGTACGACAACAAGCGTGGCAGGCTGGTGGGGGCGCTCATCGTCGAGATCGACGACGAGCTCTACGCGATCACCTCGACCGGTGGGGTCATCCGGACCACCGCCAAGGAGGTGCGCAAGGCCGGCAGGCAGACGAAGGGGGTTCGTCTGATGAACCTGGACGAGGGGTCCGCGCTGGTGGCGATCGCGCGCAACGCCGACGAAGCCGCCGACCCGGACGCTGCTAGGCCCGAACAGCAGCAGTAAAACCGTGGGAGACCACGTCGCACACCGCCGCCGACGATCAACGAAGGATCGCTCGTGACACCTTCCGAGAAGCCGGAGCAGTCGGACCCGCAGCAGGATGCGGACCGGGCTTCGGTCAGCACCCAGACAGCCGACGACAGTGCCGCGGACGTCGGCAAGGAATCCGGCTCGGCTCCCGCGCAGCCGACCGCCGGAGGTAGCGGGGAAGACCTGCACGGCACCGAGACGCCGCCCCCGTGGCAACGCGCCTCGGCGACCGCGTCCGGCTCGTCCGACACACCGGTGGCTGCTGCCGCGGCAGCCTCCGGCCCGGACGTCGCTGACACGCAGAACATCCCGAAGCAGGTGCAGGACCAGGAAACGGTGCGCACCAAACTGCCGCCGTCCACGCGGACGACCGTGTCGTTCACCGGCGGCGCTGCAGGTGCCGCCGGTGTGGGCGGGGCGACCCGCGGCACGACGACGGCCTCGGCGCGGCGGCCGAGCCGAGGCCCGCGGCGGGCCAGCCTGCAGGTGAAGCGACTGGATCCGTGGTCGGTGCTGAAGCTTGCCCTGGTGCTCAGCGTCGCGTTGTTCTTCGTGTGGATGATCGCCGTCGCGGTGCTCTACGGGGTGCTCGACGGCATGGGCGTGTGGGCCCAGCTCAACGGCACCTTCACCGAGCTGACCCAGCCCGACAACGCGGCCAGCGAACCGCTGATCAGCGCGGGACGCGTGTTCGGGGTCGCCTCGATCATCGGTGCGATCAACATCGTGCTGGTGACCGCGCTGGCGACGGTGGCCGCGTTCATCTACAACGTGGCGGCCGACTTCGCTGGCGGCATCGAGGTCACCCTCTCTGAGCGGGAATGAACCGCTGACGTGGCGATTCCGGTCCAGCACCGGGATCGCCACGTCCCGGCAGATCCGCAACGCCGACCCCCGTTTCGAGCTCCGGAAGGCGTCCTGTAGTGTTTGAACCACACCAAGGGCCTATAGCTCAGGCGGTTAGAGCGCTTCGCTGATAACGAAGAGGTCGAAGGTTCAAGTCCTTCTAGGCCCACTGGTAATCTTTCCAAATCCGAGGACTTCTCGGCTGCACGCCATGCTAGGAGGCGACCGGAAGTGAAGAAGCTGCTCGCACTCGCCGCAGTTGCTGGGGTCGTTCTGTTCGTCATCCGGCGCAACCGGGCCGCGAAGGCCGAGGCTGACCTTTGGCGCGAGGCCACTGCCGAGGCCTGATCGCCGCCCACCGCTCTTGATCCGGCTCGCGGAGCCGGTAGCCATCGTGGGCGTCACCGGTCAGCAGACCTGAGTGGGGCTGCGATAGCTGGGGACGTAGCTCAATTGGCAGAGCACCGCCTTTGCAAGGCGGGGGTTAGGGGTTCGATTCCCCTCGTCTCCACGCTTCAGTTCGGTGGAGTGTGTCCACGGAAAGTGTGGGCCATTACCGCCGCGTCATTATCTTGCGGGGGCTCGGCTCCCGCAGACCCCCACGATGTGGATACGGTGTGGGGGTTTCTTTTTTTGTCCGATCCTCGGTCTTCGGAGCTTTCCCGGGCTGCTCTTGGACTAGCTCTCCGGGGCTCTGAGCTCCAGCCTTCGGCTGTCGGAGCACTTGGGCCTCTTCGTGCACCGAGGTTCTAAGCAGCGTTTGTCGTGTCTTCGTTCGTGGTGAAACCCTTCCCTCTCGCGCACTTTGTCGACCTTCGGCCGTGCCTGTGGGGGCAGCCTTCGGTTGTCGGCGTTTCTGGGGCTCTGTTCCAACCGTTTGGGTTGTGCTGCCTGGGGGTGCTGGTTTTGGGCGGCTGTGTTGTTGTTCTGGGTGGGGTTGCTCCGGTTTGGGGTTGGTTAGGTTCGTCCTTTTTGGACATTTGGTTTCGTTGGCTTCGGTTTCGTTGTGGGTTTGGTTTTGGTTTTCGGCGTGCTTGGAGGTGGGGTTTGCGTTCGGCTTTGCGGTGACGTTTTGTTTTCGGTTGGTGCTTTGCCGGGTTGGGGTTTCGGCGGAAGGGAGCCTCCTGAGCGGGCAGCATGCCCGCCGCTAGTGCTTATGTCGTGTCTCGGTGCCGTGCTCACCGCAGTGCTCGGGATCGCCGTGCTGTCGACGCTCGGGTGACGGGCGATGTTCGTCATCGGTGCCGCTCCTGCGTTGGTGTTCGTTCCCCTGATGCTGCGCTACCTGCCGGAATCGGCCTCCTTTCTGCGGTCGGCCACCCCGGAGCGCAAGCTCACAACTCCTCGAACATGATCAGGACCTCCCGTGTTTTTTGTGCACGGCCTGCCGCGATACGCCGAGCTCCGCAGCGATCTCCTGCCACGACCAGCCCTGGTTGCGGGCGTTGCGAACCTGGACGGATTCCAGTTGTTCGAGCAGCTTCCGCAGCGCCGCCACGGCTCGCAGGCCGATCCGCGGATCGCGGCTGCTCGCCGCGGAGGCGAGTTCCGTTGCTTCTGCCATGCCGTCAACTTATGTTGACAATTGGGGGATGTCAGCCCCGGTTGACGCGCCACGCGGCCACGTGCTTCGACGCGTGCAGGTCGTAACTCGTCGGTTCGCTCATCCTGCGTCGTGGCCATCGATCCGGCGAGATCGAATGTGGGAGTGCGACGCCTGGAGAAGGTCGGAGGCCGGACCCGACGGGTCCGGCCTCCGAGAAGTTCACGGGGTCAGCGGGATCGTTCCGGCGCGATGTGCGCCTGGCCGTCGGGCTGCGCCGGCACGTCGGGGCGGCTCGCACGGTGACGGGCCTGGGTGTCGCTTCTGGTGAAGCTGTCGTCGGCCTCAGCCACCGGCAGCTCCTCCGGGCGGCGGGAGAACGCCACTGCCGCGGCCGCGCCGAGAGCGGTCAGCGTTAGCAGCACCCACGGCCACTTGCGCCGCGACTTCGGCTTGGCCGGGTCGATGCGAGCGGCCAGCTCCTTGCGGGCGGCGGTCGTATTCCTGGCCAGCTGCTTGCGGGACTTCGCGGTCTTCTTCTCCCACTGCTTGCGCGCCTTGCGGCCGCGCTTGGCGAGCTCCTTGCGCGACATCCCGGTGGCGCGCTGCGCGATCAGCTCCTGCAACTCGTCGGTCGAGTACCCGTGGTTAGCCAGCTCCTGCTCGGCGAGGGCAGCGGCCTGCTTG
Source organism: Saccharopolyspora sp. NPDC000995 (assembly GCF_053599315.1). Classification (NCBI taxonomy): domain Bacteria; kingdom Bacillati; phylum Actinomycetota; class Actinomycetes; order Pseudonocardiales; family Pseudonocardiaceae; genus Saccharopolyspora; species Saccharopolyspora sp. NPDC000995. The sequence continues at coordinate 198,079 of NZ_JBSFLZ010000001.1, read as the reverse complement.
GACAGCGCCACACCAACCTCACCCGCGCGTCTCGCGCCGTGGCGGGCGGACTTGATGCCCGTCCCGACCGCCTTGCCCACGCTTTCGCCAGCTCGGGCCATCGCCTTCACCTCGTCCATCGTGTGCCTCCTCGGCCCGGCGTTCGCCGGTCGACTTCGTCGGCCCACGCCTGCGGCGTGGGCACCGCCCAGCAGGCGGCGATCAGCCCCATATTGCACCCAGACTCCGGGTTCGGCCTCTTCGATGGCAGGATGGTCTGGTGGCTGAAGACAACGGATCGCTCGTTGGGACTACGGTGACCGCGACCCTGCACACGTCGCAGGGCGACATCCGGATCAACCTGTTCCCCGATAAGGCGCCCAAGACAGTGGCAAATTTCGTGGGCCTCGCCGAAGGAACCAAGGAGTACACCGAGCCCAACGCAAAGGGTGAACGTTCTGGGCCGTTCTACGACGGGGTGATTTTCCACCGCGTCATCTCCGGATTCATGATCCAGACCGGGGACCCGACCGGGACCGGCCGCGGTGGCCCGGGCTACAAGTTCGGCGACGAGTTCCACCCCGAGTTGCAGTTCACCAAGCCGTACCTGCTGGCGATGGCGAACGCCGGGCCGAACACCAACGGCTCGCAGTTCTTCGTCACGGTGGGCGCCACGGACTGGCTGAACTACAAGCACTCCATCTTCGGTGAAGTCGCTGACCAGAAGTCTCGCGACGTCGTCGACTCGATCGCGAACACCGCGACCGGCGTGGGGGACCGCCCGGTCAACGACATCATCATCGAGAAGGTCTCGATCGAACGCGGCTGAAACTCGGCGACCAGGTTCGGTTCCGAGACAGTCCGAAGCGAAGAGCAGGTCCTGACGTGACTGTTCCGCCTGGATCCCAGCCCGGCGCGGACGGGGCTCCGCCGCAGCTGCCGACCTGCGTCCGGCACCCCGACCGCCCCACCGGGCTGCGCTGCACCCGGTGTGAGCGGCCGGCGTGTGCGGAGTGCCTGCGCGATGCCGCCGTCGGCCAGCAATGCGTCGACTGCGTCACGCAGGGACAACGCGGCATGCGGCAACCGGTGACGGTGGCCGGCGCTCGGCTTGCCAAGAAATCCATTTTGGTCCCCGTGCTGGTCGCGATCAACGTGGTGGTCTTCGCGCTCACCGCGGTGCAGGCCGGCAGCATCGGCGGGAACTACACCTCCGCGCTGTTCGACGACTTCGCGCTGTGGCCGGTCGTGGTCGCGGGAGGGCAGTGGTGGCGCCTGATCAGTGCCGGGTTCCTGCACATCGGTCTTCTGCACCTGACGATGAACATGATCGCGCTTTGGGTGATCGGCCGGGACCTGGAGCTCCTGCTGGGGCGGCTGCGGTTCGGCGCGGTGTACCTGCTGTCGCTGCTCGGCGGCAGCACCGCGGTGTTCATGTTCGGCGAGCCGGTGCAGATGGTGGCTGGCGCGTCCGGCGCGGTGTACGGCCTGATGGGCGGTATCGCGATCGCCGCGCTGCGGTTGAAGATCAGCCTGCGGCCGGTGTTGGTGGTGATCGCGCTGAACATCGCGGCCAGCGTGCTGATCCCGGGCCTCTCGCTGCTGGGGCACCTCGGCGGGCTCGTCATCGGTGTGCTCGCGACTGGTGCGCTCGTCTACGCGCCACGCGAACGGCGGACGCTGGTCCAGGTGGGTGGCCTGACCGCGCTGCTGGTAATCCTGATCGCCGTGCTGGTGACACGTGATCTGCAGTTCGGCAACGTGGTGTGCATCGGTTCCGGCGCGGAAACCCGCTGCGGCTTGTTGAGGTCCTGATGCTCAGCTGCGCAGGGCGCGCAGTTCGTCCGCGACTTCCTGCGGGTCGGCGCCGAGGTCGAGCCTGGTTAGCACGACCAGCTCCGGGTCGGCGTCGAGTTCGAGCGCCTGCACGGTGCGGCCGAACCGGCGGTCGTGCCGGACCCGGATCGTCACCGCAGGCCAGGGCCAGTGGTGCTGGCCGCGCAAGCCTCGCACGGTGACACCGTCGAGGTCCGCGCGCAGCCGCGGTCGGCAGATGCTGCCGTGCGCGGAGGTCGCGGCCAGCGCCAACACGAGCACGCCGATGAACAGCCGGTCGACGGGGCTGTCCGCGGCCAGCCACCACGCCGCGGCCGAAGCGGCGAGCACCCATCCGCAGGTGATCAGCCCGATGGGCGTCGACCACTGTCGAGATCCGCTCTCGTCCACCGTTATCCACCTGCTACCGATGAGTTATCCACAGGAGTTATCCCCAATGGGGATGAGTTACACCTGTGTTGTTCGCTGACCGAACGTCAAGAGGCCCACGAGATGGGTGAGGTCCGAAGGGATTGACCCCTTCGGACCTCGACACATTCCGCTTACGCGCTAAAAGTCAGCGCCATCGCATCGTCATAAGCAGGCCGATGATCATGAACGCGAAGCCGACGGCGAAGTTCCACCCGCCCAGGTCGACCATGAACGGGATCTTGTCGCCGGCGATGTAGTTGATCACTAGCCAGAGCAGGCCGATCACCATCATCCCCAACATCACGATGACGTAGATCGGGTGGGACGGGCCGACCGCCTTCGCCTTCACCGGCGTGCGGCGATCGGTCACCGGGGTGGGGGAGTCCTTCTTGCGGACCTTGGACTTCGGCATGGTGTCCTCGCCAGGTGGTGCGGCATCGTGCGCCGCGTGCTCGGGCGGTGGCCGCACCCCGGGCGTTAGCGCGCCGGGGCGCGCGCAACTTCTCGCGGTGCAGCTCGTTTTCCAGCTACCACGTTAACGCAATCACAGCGTTGATCTACCTCGTGGTCCAAGCCGTGACACGAGAGGACCCGTCGTGACAAGCGAGGCCCGTCGTGGCTTCGCCGGAGCTGGTGGTCGTCCCGCCACCGGACCGCCGGGCAGCTCGGCTGCGCACGGTGCTGCACGTGCTGGGGCGAGCTGCTGATCACCGTGGGGCTCGCGCTGCTGCTATTCGTCTTCTACGCGGTGTAGCGTCACCGCCTGGTTCACCGCGCGGAACCAGCTCGTTGCTGTTGTTCGTGATGTTCCCGCTGGTGGAGCCGATGCCGCCGTTCAATGACGGCACCACCAGGTGAAAACTCCATCGCTTCCCTTAAACGCCGAAGGCGCTTGGACCACGCTCGAAGCCCGCACCGCCGCGGTTCAAGCGGTGTCTGAGGTTCCGCTACGTGCAACGAGCCTGGAAATGCGTTTTGTGCTCCGCGTAGTCTGGCGGGGTGCGCGTACTCGTCGTCGACAACTACGACAGCTTCGTCTACAACCTCGTGCAGTACCTCGCCCAGCTGGGCGCGGACTGCGTCGTGCGCCGCAACGACGTCGTCACCGACGACGACGTGGTCGCCGCCGACGGTGTTCTGCTAAGCCCCGGTCCTGGCACACCGGACCGCGCGGGCCGCACGATGGAGTTGATCGAGCGCTGCGCCGCGGAGCGCAGGCCGGTGTTCGGCGTGTGCCTCGGGCACCAGGCCGTCGGTGCGGTGTGGGGCGGGATCGTCGAGCGGGCGCCGGAGCTGCTGCACGGCAAGGTCAGCGAGATCCACCACTGCGGGGCTGGGGTGTTCGCCGGACTGCCGACGCCGTTCATCGCGACGCGCTACCACTCGCTGATCGTCCGCGCGGACACCATCCCGGACGACTTCGAGATCACCGCGCGGACAGCGTCCGGCATCGTGATGGGCATCCGGCACCGGGAGCTGCCGGTGGAGAGTGTCCAGTTCCACCCCGAGTCGGTGCTCACCGACGGCGGCCACCGGATGCTGGCGAACTGGATGTCCTCGGCTGGTCACCCGGTCGACGAGCAGCTGGTCGCCGAGCTCGAACTCGGCATGCGCAAGGTCGCCGCCGCCGCACAGCGCTGAGCCTGGAAGGTTGAAGGGCACCCCTGACCGGTCAAGTCGGCCAAGCCGGTCAGAGGTGCCCTTCAACCATAACTGGATCCGGTGATGCGTGAGGGGCACCCGCGACCCGGTTGCTCGGTCACGGGTGCCCCTCACACAGAACAGGTCAGCCGAACGGCGGGAAGAGGGAGCCGTTGGACGGGGGACTGGTGGTCGGGCTGCTGTTGCTGCTGTAGTCGCCCACCATCAGCGTCACTGGCTGGTTCTTACCCAGCTTCTGCCCGCTGGTCGGCGACGAGCCGACCACCTTGCCGTCCTGGCTCTTGTCCGCGGTCGACTGGTTGACCTCGGCGATCTCGCCTTCCCAGCCGCGGGACCGCAGGGCGTCCTCGGCTTGGCTGGGCGACATGCCCAGCAGCGACGGCATGGTGATCTGCTGGCCGTTTGAGACCACCAGGGTGATCTCTGTGTTCGGCCGCACCTTGCTACCGCCCGACGGGCTCTGGTCGAGCACGGTGCCCGGTGCCTGGTCGGAGTCGCGGTCCTGCCTGCTGACCTTGAACCCGGCACCCTCCAGGTAGGCCTTCGCGGTGTCGTAGGGCATGCCGCGCACGTCCTTGACCTCGACCGTCGGGATTGCCTTGCCCACCGTCACGGAAATCGTCGTGCCCTGGGTGACGGACTGGCCCTTCTTGTCCCAGTCGATGATCTTGTCGATCTGCTTGGGGTCGCTGGTCTCCTCGTAGGAGGGCGTCAGCCCGAGCTTGAGCCCGGCCTCCTCCAACGTCTGCGATGCCTCGGGGATGGACAGTCCGCTCAAGTCCGGCACCTGAACGCTCGCCGGCCCGGTGCCGGAGCAGAGCTCGATCTTCTGGGTCTCCTTGGCCACGGCCACGCCCGGGGCCGGCTTCTGGCTGACGACCTTGTCTATGTTGTCGACGCTGGACGGGAACACGCACCAGGCGAGCTTCCATCCACGTGCGTCGGCCTCGGCCTGGGCCGAGGCCCGGGTCATGCTGACGAAGTTCGGCGGGACCTCCGTCTTCGGCGAGCTGTTAAAGATCCAGGTCGCCAGCCATGCGACGAGCGCGAACACGATCACACAGGCCGTCGTGACCAGCGCGATCGTCCGGTGTTTGCGCTTCTTACGCTCCCGCTCGAGGTCGGCCTCGCCCGGCTCCCGGTCGACCGACCGGTGACGGCCGGGCGGCAGCACCTCGGTCGCCGAGGCCTGCGAGAGCATCGCCGTCCGCTCGTCGTCGGACATGATCATCGGCGCCTTCGGGCGCTGCCCGGAGAGCACCCGCACAAGGTCGGCCCGCATCTCCGCAGCCGACTGGTAGCGGTTGGCTGGGTTCTTGCTCAACGCCTTGAGCACCACGGCGTCCAGCGAGGCCGGCGTCGTCGGGTTGACGTCGGAGGGCTTGCGCGGCTCCTCCCGGACGTGCTGGTAGGCGACCGCGACCGGCGAGTCGCCGGTGAACGGCGGCTCCCCGGTGAGCAGCTCGAACAGCACGCAGCCGGAGGCGTAGACGTCGCTTCGCGCGTCCACCGCCTCGCCACGCGCCTGCTCCGGCGAGAGGTATTGCGCGGTCCCGATCACCGCCGCGGTCTGCGTCACCGCGGCCTGCCCGTCGGCCAGCGCGCGAGCGATGCCGAAGTCCATCACCTTCACGGCGCCGCCGCAGGTGATCATGATGTTGGCGGGCTTGACGTCCCGGTGCACGATGCCGTGCCGGTGGCTGAAGTCCAGCGCGGCCGACGCGTCCGCCATGACCTCCATGGCCCGGCGCGGCGACAGCGGACCCTCGGTCTTGACGATGTCGCGCAGCGTCCGGCCGTCGACGTACTCCATCACGATGTACGGCAGCGGCCCGCTCTCGGCCTCCGTCTCGCCGGTGTCATAGACGGCCACGATGGCCGGGTGGTTCAGCGCGGCGGCGTTCTGCGCCTCCCGGCGGAATCGCAGCTGGAACGTGGGGTCGCGGGCGAGGTCGGCGCGCAGGATCTTCACCGCCACGTCGCGACTCAGCCGGGTGTCGCGGCCGCGGTGCACCTCGGACATACCGCCGTAGCCGAGAGTCTCACCGAGCTCGTAGCGGTTGGACAGAAGTCGAGGTGAACTCATCGAAGTGTCGTTCCGATCCTTGTCAACGATCGTCCCATCATGCCGATTCGCCCTGTGCGGCCGGTGCCAGCAGGACGACCGGCGGCAGTCCCCCGAATTCCGTGTTCGGCCAACTCGTGGGGTTCGCCCCGATCAAGGGCGTGCGCCGTAGCGAAGTCTGGCCCAAAGCAGTTGCCGAATCCAGATTCTGCGTTTTCACACGGCCGGATCCGACCAATCCCTGGTTCCAGTTGACCACCCAATAAGTGGCCACACCAACAGCGACCAGCAAGGCTACCGCGAGCACCGCGACGAGCGCCCAGACGATGACCTTGTTCGTGCGCGGCGAGGACGGCACCTGCTGAGGTGGCAGCTGCGAGGCAGGCACCTGGGGGGCCGGTGCCTGCGGCGGGATCAGCCCAGGAGGGTACGTGTTCCCCATCGGCGGCAGCTGCCCGGGCATCTGGTGCACCCCGGTTTTCGTCGGCACGGCGACGTTTCGCTGCTGCCGCTGCTGCGGCATGACCAGCGAGGACGGCGTGGGCAGCGGCATGCCCACGCGCACCGCGGCGACGGCGTTGGCGAACTCGCCGCCGTCGGCGTAGCGGCGTCGCGGGTCCTTCGCCAGCGTCGCCTCGATCAGTGCCCGCACCCCCGGCGGCACGTCCGGCGGAAGCGGCGGCGGGATCTCCCGGATGTGCATCATCGCGACCGTGACCGCGTTCTCGGACAGGAACGGGCGGTGACCCATCAGGCACTCGTAGCCGACCACGGCCAGCGAGTACACGTCGCTGGACGGCGTCGCGTCGTCGCCCAGCGCCTGCTCCGGCGCGATGTAATGCGCGGTGCCCATCACCATTCCCGAGCGGGTCACCGGTGCCGCGTCGGCCGCCTTCGCGATGCCGAAGTCGGTCAACTTCACCTTGCCCTCGGGCGTGATCAGGATGTTGCCCGGCTTGACGTCCCGGTGCACCAGGCCTCGCTCGTGCGCGGCCTGCAACGCCCGGCCGGCCTGCTCCAGCATGTCCAGCGTGTGGTCGGTGTTGATGCGGCGCTCGCGGGCCAGGATCGCGGCCAGCGGCTCGCCCTCGACCAGCTCCATCACCAGGTACGCGGTGTCCTCCGGGCCGTCCGGGATGGCTGCGGTCTCGCCGTAGTCGTGCACAGCGGCGATGCCCGGGTGGTTCAGCGACGCGGTCGTCCGTGCCTCAGTGCGGAAGCGGTGCAGGAACTCGGCGTCACCGCACAGCTCCGCCTTGAGCACCTTTATGGCAACGGTCCGGTCCAGCCGGACGTCCACGGCCTGCCAAACCTCCCCCATCCCGCCGACGGCGATGCGCTGGCCGAGCCGGTACCGGTCGGCGAGTAACTGGCCGGAGGTCAGCACGGGTCAGCCACCCCCCTGTAGACCGGCCCGGATGACCTCCCGGCCGATCGGGGCGGCGATCGAGCCACCCGTAGCCTCGGTGCCCTCGTCACCACCGTTCTCCACGATCACCGCCACGGCGATGGTCGGGTTCTCCGCCGGCGCGAACGCGACGTACCAGCCGTGCGGCTGGTCCTTGACGTCGCCGTGCTGGGCGGTACCGGTCTTCGAAGCGATCTCGATGCCGGAGATCTTGCCGCCGCCCTTGGTGTTCTTCTCCGACTGGATCATCATGTCGCGGATCATCCGCGCGATGTTCGGAGAGACGGCTTGGTCCATCTCCTCAGACTGGAAGGAGCTCAGCTCCGCCATGTCCGGCGACCGGGTGGCCTCGATCAGCTGCGGCTTCATCAGTTTGCCGTCGTTGGCGATGGCCGCGGCCATCATCGCGTTCTGCAGCGGCGTCACCCGCACGTCGCGCTGGCCGATCCCGCTCTGGTACAGCGACGGGGCGTCGGCCATCGGACCCAGGTCCGACTTGGCGACGTTCATCGGGATCGCCAGGTCCTGCCCGAAGCCGAATGCGGCGGCGGTCTCCCGCATCTTCTCCGGGCCGAGCTCACCGGCGATCTTCGCGAACGCGGTGTTGCACGAGTGCGCCAGCGCCTGCGTCAGGGTGTTGCCCGCGCAGGTCTTGCTGCCGTAGTTCGGCAGCTGCGTGTTGGTGCCGGGCAGCGTGATCGACGCGGCTGCCTCCACCTGGCTGTTCGGGTTATACCCGTTCTGCAGCGCGGCGGCGGCGGTGATCAGCTTGAATGTCGAGCCCGGCGGGTAGATCTCCGAGACCGCCCGGTTGGCCATCGGCGCATCCGAGTTGTCGTTGAGCTTCTTCCACTCGGCGGCGGCGTCGTTGTTGTTGGTGGTGGCCAGCACGTTCGGGTCGTACGACGGCGCGTTGACCATCGCCAGGACCTTGCCGGTCTTCGGGTCGAGCGCCACCACGGAGCCGTGGAAGCCCTGCTTGGTCAGCTGCTCGTAGGCCACCTGCTGAATCGCCGGTTTGATGGTCAGCTCGACGCTGCCACCGCGCGGCTTGTTGCCGGTGATCATGTCGGAGAGCCGGCCGAAGGCCAAGCTGTCGTCGGTGCCGTTGAGGATCTTTTCCTCGGCGCGCTCGACCCCGTTGGAGCCGTAGAAGAACGAGTAGAACCCGGTGACCGGGGCGTACAGCGGCCCGTTCGGGTAGGTGCGCTGGAACGCGTAGCGGTCGTGCTCGATGGGCATCGAGCTCGCCAGCGACTGGCCGCCGGCGATGATCTGCCCGCGCTCCCGCGAGTTCTCCTCGTACTTGATCCGCACGTTGCGGGCGTCGTCGTTGAGCTCGTCGGCCTTGATCACCTGGACGTACGTCGCGTTGCCCATCAGCAGCACGATCATCGCCATCATGGCCAGCGCCACCCGGCGCAGCGGCTTGTTCATCGGGGACGCTCCACCAACTCCGTATGTGCCTCCGCGATCGGCGCCTGCTTCGGCTTCGGCTTCGCTGGCGCCTGCGGACGGCGGGCCGCGTCGGAGACCCGCAGCAGTAGCGCCACCAACATGTAGTTGGCCAGCATCGAGGAACCACCGGCGGCCAGGAACGGAGCCGTCAGACCGGTCATCGGGATCAGCCCCGTGACACCGCCGGCGACCACGAACAGCTGCAGCGCCATGGTGAACGACAGACCACCGGCGAACAGCTTGCCGAAGGAGTCGCGCACCGCGAGCGCGCTGCGCAGCCCACGCATCATCAGCATCAGGTACACCGTGAGCAGGGCCATCAGCCCGACCAGACCGAGTTCCTCGCCCAGCGCCGGGATAATGAAGTCGCTGAAGGACAGCGGGGTGATCTGCGGCATGCCGCCGCCCAAACCGGAGCCGCCGATGCCGCCGTGCGCCATCCCGAACAGGCCGGTGCGCAGCTGGTAGCCGGGGTCCCACTCACCATCGGGCACCCGCACCATCGGGTCCAGCCAGGTGTTCACCCGGTCCTGGACGTGGCCGAAAAGGTTGAAGGCGATGACGCAGCCGACGGCGAACATCGACAGGCCCAGGAACACCCACACCGCACGCTCGGTGGCGATGTAGATCATCACCAGCACGATGCCGAAGAACAGCAGCGACGTGCCCAGGTCCTTCTCCAACACGACGATGCCGATGGACAGGGCCCAAGCGGCGATGACCGGCATCAGGTCCCGCGGACGCGGCCAGTCGATGCCTAGGAACCGCTTGCCCGCGGTGGTGAACAGCTCCCGCTTGGACACCAGGAACGAGGCGAAGAAGATCAGCAACAGGATCTTCGCGAACTCGTTGGGCTGGATGGACACGAAGCCCAGGTTGATCCACAGCTTGGAGCCGTTGACCTCGGAGATGCTCGACGGCAGCAGGCCGGGCAGCGCCAGCAGCGCCAGGCCGACGAAACCGCAGGTGTAGCCGTACTGGGCCAGCGTCCGGTGGTCCTTGATGAACACCAGCACCAGGATGAACAGCACCACGCCGGCCGTGGTGAAGACGATCTGCTTCGGGGTGAACGGGTAGCCCACCGCCTCGGCGAGGTCGAGCCGGTGCAGCATGACCAGCCCAAGCCCGTTGATCAATGACACCAGCGGCAGGATCAACGGGTCGGCGTACGGAGCCCACCGGCGGACGCCGAAATGCGCCGCGCCGAAGAGCACCAGGAATGCCAAGCCGTAGAAGAACAGCTCCCGGGTAACGGTCTGCTCCTGGGAGACCTCCACCACGATCAGCGCGAACGTGACGATCACCGCCGAGCAAACCAGCATGAACAGCTCGGTGCCCCGCCGAGTGTCGACTCGGGGGGCCCCGCTGGCAGCTCCGGTCGTAACGGCCGGTTGCGCCATCAACTCACCGTCCGGCAGGTCACGCCCGGCTGTTGTTCCTCCGTCTGCAGCGGGGTGGCGTCCGCCGGCTGCTCGGGCTGCTGGCCCTGCGACGGCTGCTGCCCAGCCGGAGGCTGCGCCGGCGGCGGCTTGGGCTTCTGGCATTCCGGCAGCAGCGCGGTCATCCGGAGCCGCCGCATCGCGTCGCGGGCCTCCTGCAGCCCGTTGACCTCGGCGATGCCGTTGCGGACGTCCGGCCGCTGCGCTTCCTGCAGGTCGACCACCTTGATCGGAGTGCAATCCGGCGCGGAATCCGACGGGCAGGACGTTTCGACCTGCCAGTTCAGCGAAACACCCAGCACGCTGCCCTGCACTCCTTGGAAGATCACCACCTCATCGGCGCGGTTCGCGCCGATGTAGTACTGGTTGAGCACCCACCAACGCCCAACCAGCGCGACTCCGGCCAGCACGATGAGCACGCCGCACGTCACCAGCAGCGAACGCAGCCAGCGGCGCTTGCGCGGCTGCTCGGGTGGAGGTGAGGTGGGTTCGAAACGCTGCGGCTGCGGCCGCGGCATGGTCACCGCGGATGCGCGTGCCGCAGACGAATCGGGTTGCGGATGCTCATCGCCATTTCCCGCCGCGCCCCCGACGATCGGGGCGTCGTCGCCGAACTCGACGTCGACGACGTCGGCGATGATCACGGTGACGTTGTCCGGACCACCGCCCTTGAGGGCGAGCTCGATCATCCGGTCCGCGCACTGCTGCGGGTCCGGGATGCGCAGCGCTTCCGCCATCGTCTCGGTGCTCACCGGGCCGGTCAGGCCGTCCGAGCAGAGCAGGTAGCGGTCGCCGGCCCGGGCTTCCCGGATCGCCAGGCTCGGTTCCACCTCGTGGCCGGTCAACGCGTGCAGCAGCAGCGAGCGCTGCGGGTGGTTGGCGGCCTCCTCTTCGGTGATCCGGCCTTCGTCGATCAGCGACTGCACGAAGGTGTCGTCGTGGGTTATCTGGGTCAGCTCGCCGTCGCGGACCAGATAGGCCCGGGAGTCGCCGATGTGCACCAAGCCCAGTTTGCTGCCTGCGAACAGCACAGCGGTGAGCGTCGTGCCCATCCCCTCCAAGTCCGGGTCGTTGGCCACCAGCTCGGAGATCGCGCCGTTGCCGGCCAGCACCGCACCGCGGAGCTGCCCGAGCAGGTCGTCGCTCGGCTCGTCGTCGTCCAACGGCGCCAACGCCGCGATGACGACCTTGCTGGCGACCTCACCGGCGGCATGTCCACCCATGCCGTCCGCGAGGGCGAGTAGTCGTGGGCCGGCATAGACCGAGTCCTGGTTGTTGGAGCGCACCAGGCCGCGGTCGCTGCGGGCTGCGTAGTGAAGGACGAGGGTCATGAGCGCAGCTCGATCACCGTCTTGCCGATTCTGATCGGAACGCCGAGTGGGACCTTGGTCGGCCCCGTGACCTTCGCCCGATCGAGGTATGTGCCGTTTGTGGAGCCTAGATCCTCCACGTACCAATCGGAGCCTCGAAGCGACAATCTCGCGTGTCGTGTCGACGCGTAGTCGTCGTCGAGGACCAACGTGGAGTCATCGGCGCGACCGATCAGGATCGGCCGGCCGTCCAGGGAGATGCGCGTGCCGGCGAGAGCACCGTGCGTCACCACCATCTGGCGGGGCGTCTTGCTCTTGCCCCGGGACTGCTTGCCCGGTAGCCGACTCGCACCTGGCATTGGGACCCGCATCCCGGACGCCGAGTAAAGATCCGAGCGAACCACGCGAAGCGCAGCCAGCACGAACAACCAGAGCAGGGCGAGAAACCCTGCTCTGGTCAGCTGAATCACCAGCTCTGGCACTTGTTGTGAACGCTCCTACTCGTGTCTGGACGCGGAGTTACGCGGTCTCAGGCCTGCTGAGCGCGGAAGACCAGGGACGAGTGGCCCACCCTGATCACGTCGCCGTCTGCCAACTGCCAAGTCTGCACCGGCGTGCCGTTCACCGTGGTGCCATTGGTCGAACCGAGATCGGCCAACATCGCGCTCTGGCCGTCCCAGGTGATCTCGATGTGCTTGCGCGAGACCCCGGTGTCCGGCAGGCGGAACTGGCCCTCCTGACCCCGGCCGATGATGTTCGAGCCGTGCTGCAGCGTGTACGACCGGTTCGAACCGTCGTCGAGGTGCAGCGTCGCGGTCATCTGCGCGCGCGGACCACCCGCGGCGAAACCGCCGCTCTGCGGGTACGCCCCACCCGGCTGCTGGCCGTAGCCCTGGTCCGGGAAGCCACCGGACTGCGGATACGCCCCACCCGGCTGTTGCCCGTAGCCCTGGTCGTAACCGGCGGGTTGGCCGTAGCCGCCCTGGTCGTAACCCGGCGGCTGCTGGCCGTAGCCCTGGTCCGGGAAGCCACCGGACTGCGGATACGCCCCACCCGGCTGTTGCCCGTAGCCCTGGTCGTAACCGGCGGGCTGGCCGTAGCCGCCCTGGTCGTAACCCGGCGGCTGCTGGCCGTAGCCCTGGTCATAGCCGGGCTGCTGCTGTTGCCCGTAGCCCTGGTCGTAACCGGCGGGTTGGCCGTAGCCGCCCTGGTCGTAACCCGGCGGCTGCTGGCCGTAGCCCTGGTCATAACCTGGCGGTTGCTGGCCGTAACCGCCTTGGTCGTAACCGGCTTGCTGCGGTTGCTGACCGTAACCGCCTTGGTCGTAACCGGCTTGCTGCGGTTGCTGACCGTAACCGCCTTGGTCGTAACCGGCTTGCTGCGGTTGCTGGCCGTAACCGTAGTTGGGGTCTTGGCCTTGGCCTTGGCCTTGGCCTTGGCCTTGGCCGTAACCCTGGTCGTAGCCGTACTGCCCCTGCTGGTTGTACGGATCTCCCTGGGGGTAGTGGCCTGGTGGCTGGCTCATGGGTCGGTCTCCTGCGGTACGCGGTTGTGCCGGCCGTCGAGTCACGTCGGGGTCGACGGTCGAGCTGATTCGAAACTGTCCCGTGTGCAGCGTTTCAGAGCGCTCCAGGGAGACTACGACGTCACCATATGTGTCCCACCCCTGCTCGGTGAGATGCTCCTGAACGCAGTCGGCGAGGAGGTCGGTCACCCGGGCCTCATCGTCGGTGAGCCGATCGTGATCGGACGGGCTCAGTTGCACAACGTAGTGGTTGCAAGCGAGCAACCGTCCCCCGGCGAGTTCCCGGACCTGCAGCTCGGCTTCCCGCTGCAGAGCCTGGGCGACCTCCTGGGGGACGACCTTTCCGCCGAAAACGCGCGCAAAGCCGTTACCGACGATGCCTTCGAGTCGGCGCTCAAAGCGCTGCACGAGGCCCACGGCAAAATCCCTCCACGCGTACGACTCCTGGCGACCATCGTATCTGGGCCAACGGGCCGAGACACCGCCCTGTTCCCAACTCGTCCAACCCCCCCGCCGAACCCCCTCGTCAGCCGTGCTAATCTTCCCTCGCCAACAGGGCAGCGGACGCGAAAGCGCCCCCGGCCCCAAGGGGCGGAAGAGAGCAGGATAAGCTTCCAACCAAGCCACGGGCGAGTGGCGGAATGGCAGACGCGCACGGTTCAGGTCCGTGTGTCCGAAAGGACGTGAGGGTTCAACTCCCTCCTCGCCCACGTAAGAGGCCCCCCAACTCATTTATTGCCAGGGGGCCTCTTCCTATTTCCATTCGGGGGCCGAGCCCCGTGGACCCCCGCGGTGCGGTGGTCGCTTCTCCCGGGCTTTTTGTCTTCTTGCGCGTTCCCGGCCTGCTCACGCCAGCAGCCTCCGTTCATTCGCCCTGGTCTTGCTGGCCGGCGGCGTTGTGTGGCTGTTCCCTGGCCTGGCTGGTTATTGCTGCTGGTGGTGGCCTGCTTCCTCTGGGCTGGGCTTGTCCTTCGGTTGTGGTTTGTGTCTCTGATTTCGGGGCCGTTCTCAGACTGGGGTTCCCCTCGGAGCTCTTTGGGGGCTTGTGAGTTATGTCCCTTCGTTCCTGGGTCTTTGGTTGTGGCGAAGGTCGCCTTCGGCGTTCGGTGCCGGCCGTCCCTCGAGTTCTCTTCAGCGAACAGCGAACAGGCTTGGTTGCGGTTTGGGCGTATTTGGGGTTTTCCGTTGGATTGGTGTGGTTGGTTTCTCCTGTTTCGCGCGATTCTCGGGAGGGCTGGCTGGTGGTCGTCGATGTCTTGGTCGCCGGTGTTGTCGCCGCCGGGTTGATGGCGGGGTTGTTCGCCGGGTTCGGGTACGCCGTCATGCCCGGGCTTCGCGACGCCTGCGGACCGGGCCTTCGTCGATGTCATGCAGCGCATCAATTTGGCCATCGTCAACTGGTTGTTCTTGGCCCTGTTCCTCGGCGGGTTGGTGGTCAGCGGGTTGGGCGCCGCGCTGCTGTGGTTCGGCGGTGGGGCCGGCTTGGGGTGGGGCGCTGCCGGGTTCTTGCTCTACCTGGCGATGTTCGTCGTCACCGCTGCCGTGAGCGTGCCGTTGAACAACGAGCTCGCCGCCGGGGAAGGTGCCGACCGCTCCGCTCTGCGCGCTCGGTTCGAGGTGCGTTGGGTGCGGTGGAACCTGGTTCGGGCGTTCGCTGCCACCGGCTCCTTCGGTTGTCTCCTGGCGGCGTTGGTCGTCGAGGTGCTTTGACCCGGGGCCTCGGTAGCCGCCGGGGTTGTACGGTTTCGTCGTGGATGGTCGGGTTCTCGGGCTTGACGAGGTTGCTTCTCTTGCCGCTCGGGCTCATGGTGGGCAGGTCGACAAGGCCGGTCGGCCCTACGTCGAACACCTGGCCGCCGTTGCCGCCGGGGTGCGGGCCAGGGGCGGGAGCGAGGCCCAGGTCGCCGCTGCTTGGTTGCACGATGCCGTTGAGGACGGGGCCGTTTCCGAGGCTTGGTTGTCGGGGGCTTCACTCCCGTCGGAGACCAAGGACATCGTGCTGGCCGTGACCAAGCGGGCCGGTGAAGACCCCGCCGACTACGCCGCCCGTATCTTGGGGACGCCGGGCGCGCTGCTGGTGAAAGAGGCCGACCTCGCGCACAACGCCGACCCCGCGCGGTTGGCCGTGCTGGACGAAGCGACGAGGGAGCGGCTGACCAGGAAGTACGTGCGGATGCGCGCACTGCTGGGACTGTGAGTCGGGCGGCCGATGACGGAGGGGTTTCGGCGTGACTCGGTGGGAAGAACTCGGCTTGGAGTGGCAGGAGACCGGGCATGCCGACGCTCCGGTCCTAGTGCTGTCCAACGCCCTCGGTTGCACCTGGGAGATGTGGGAACCGCAGCTCGACGCCCTCAACGGCGTTTACCGCGTGCTCCGGTACAACCAGCGCGGGCACGGCCGATCGCCGGTGCTGCCCGGCCCGTACACCCTGGCCGACCTCGGTGCGGACGTGCTGGCGCTGCTGGATCACCTGGAGGTTCCACGGGCCTCGTTCATGGGCTCCTCGCTCGGTGGGATGATCGGATTGTGGTTGGGAGCGCATGCTGGCGAGCGAATCGAAGGGTTGACCGTCTGCTGTAGTTCCGCATGGTTGGGGCAGGAGCAGATCGAGCTCGACCGGGCCGCCGCGGCTCGCGAGCACGGGACCAACGAGTTGGTCTCGCCGACCATCGAGCGTTGGTTCACACCCCACTTCCGCGAGTGCCACGCCGAAACCGCCATCTACTCCGCGATGATCGCCAGCACCGACGACGAGGCGTACGCGCTGTGCTCGGAGCTGATCGGCCGCGTTGACCTGCGAGCCGACCTGCCCACCATCACCGCGCCGACACTGGTCGTCGCTGGGGCCGACGATCCCGTCACGCCGCCGGAGCACGGTGCCGCGATCGTCGACGGGATCGACGCCAACGCCCGGTTGGAAGTGTTGCCGCACGCCGCCCACCTGGTCAACGTCGAGCAGGCGGAGGCGTTCACCGCACTCCTAGGACTCGGCTGAGCCGGATTGCGTGATCACCATCACGCTTCGCTGTGGTATTGCGAACGGGGCTGCCGAGCCCGACAGGCCTCGATGATCGGCTTCTCGGTCTTGGCGACAGCCGCGGACTGTGCTGGGCTTGAGCCATCGTTCGGGTGAACACTGGAGTCGGTGCGGGCGGAATCGGAGTCCATTCGGGCCGGGTGGCCGGGATCCCGCGGTCTCGGACCGCGTGCACGGGAGGAAGCGATGGCGGGCAACAGCCGGGATCCTGGCCGGTCGGTCACTGCGCGAGCGCTCAGCGTCCTCACCGCCTTCGACATCGAACACGTCCGGCTCACCCTGACCGCCATCGCCCGCCGCGCGGAGATCCCGCTGGCCACCGCGCACCGGCTGGTGCGCGAGCTGGAGATGTGGGGTGCCCTGGAGCGCGACGGCGAAGGCCGCTACGCGATCGGCCTGCGGCTGTTGGAGATCGGGCTGCTGGCGCCGGTGAACAGCCGACTCCGCCAGAACGCCCTGCCGTTCATGCAGGATCTGTGCCAGAGCACCCACGACAACGTCCATCTCGCGGTGCGCGACGGTATGGAGGTCGTGTACGTCGAGAAGCTCACCACGCCGCGCGCCGTGCCGATCACCTCGCGCATCGGCGGTCGCCTGCCGCTGCACTCGACCAGCGTCGGCAAGGTGCTCCTAGCGCACGCCCCGAGCGTGGTGATGCACCAGTACTGCGAGCGCGGGCTGTCCCGGTTTACCGCGTACACCATCACCGAACCCGGTCGTCTGGGGCGCGAGTTGCAGACCGTGCGCAGTCGCGGCTTCGCGCAGGCCAACGAGGAGATGACGCTCGGGAACTGCTCCGTCGCGGTGCCGGTGCAAGACGCCAACGGAGTAGTCGTCGCGGCGCTCGGGGTAGTGGCGCACAGCGTTCGCGCCGAGGTCTCGAAGATGGTCAAGCCGCTGCTGCCTGCCGCGGAAGCGATCCGCCAGCGGCTCGTCGAGCAGGATCGGGCCGACCTCGACCTGCTGTCGCACTGACGACCGCCCGCCGCCCGGCGGGCGGTCGTTTTGCGGAGGTGGCGAAATTCGGTTCTGCTGGTTGGGAAAACCTCAACGCCATGTTCCGTACCGGTTCACCTGAATGGCCGCATCGCTGGGCTGAAGTCCCGATGTCATTCATCGACCAGTCACCGACCGATGCCCGCCGCCGGTCGCAGGGACCCTGTTGAGCAGCGCAGAACCAGCTCCGAGCTGTTTAAGTCAGCAGAGGCCCCGTTGTCGGTGGCCGCGGAGTGCAAGCGCAGTGCATGAGGGAGGCGGAACGCCGTGACCGGAATGCCGGGACGTGCCTGGACCGAGGACGAGCTCCGAGGCTGCTCGACGACGCAGCTCCGGTCCCCGCTGGGGCTCGCAGCTTCCATGGGGCGGCTGGCGCAGCGGACGGTGGACACGTTGGGTTGGGCGGGCAGCGTGCTGCCGCCCGTGAAGCTGCTCGGTCGGCAGATCATCGCGACCGCGGAGCTGCTCCCCGACGCGCACGCCGAGCGGCTGTGCTTCGGCAGCGAGCCGGTGCTGGACCGGGCCGAGATCGCCACCTGGGTGTGGCCCGAGATGGACGGGCGGGTGCCGCCGCCCGCGGCCCGGGTCACAGGTGTGCTCGCCCCGGCCCGGCATTGGCGCAGCGCGTTGACCGCCGCGGTGCCGTTCGCCCGGTTCGTCAGCTCCGCGATCGTGGTGCCGCGCAACGTCGCCGTGGCCCCCGACTTCGCCTCCACCTGCCTGATACGCGCCCGCCAGTTCGGCATCGCGGTGCTCAGCGCCAACGGCGACGATGTGCAGGCGGAGCTGGACGGGCGGTGCTTCGATGACGCACCGCCGGTGGAGCACACCGCGGTATCCCGCTGGGTGAACGAGGTCGTCTACCAGCAGCTGCTCGCGACGGAGGCCCCCGCCCCGTCTCGCAGCTGACCCACGAGCCAGTCCCTGGGGTCTGGTCGTGAGTGCGTAATCGGGCGCGCCACTCGACTACGCACTCATGACCGACGGCTTGGCCGCCGCGTCACGGGGGAACAGCAGAAGCGGCCCACCCCAGTTGTCCACAGCATGTGGCTAGTTGTCCACAGGCTGTGCGGGCGGCCTGGGAACGCGGGTTGTCCTACGTTGGATGGCATGAGAATCGTGATTGCCGGAGCCCACGGGAAGATCGCGCGACACCTGGGGGCGATGCTCGTCGAGCGCGGTGATGCCGTGCTCGGACTGATCCGGAACCCGGACCACGCCGAGGACCTCCGCGCCGACGGCGTCGAGCCGCAGTTGGCCGATCTGGAGCAGGTCGACGCTGCCCAGCTTGCCAGCCTGCTCTCCGATGTGGACGCTGCTGTGTTCGCCGCCGGAGCCGGTCCCGGAAGCGGCGCGCCTCGCAAGGACACTGTGGACCGCGCCGCCGCGGCGCTGCTTGCGGACGCGTGTGAGAGGGCGGGGATTCGTCGTTTCCTGCAAGTGAGTTCGATGGGCAGGACGCGGCCGAACCCGCCCGATGTGGACCCGGTGTTCGGCGCATACCTGGACGCCAAGCGGGCTGCGGAGGAGGACTTGCGGTCGCGGGATCTGGACTGGACGATCCTGCGGCCGGGAAGGCTGACCGACGATCCGCCTACCGGTCGCGTGACGCTGGCCAAGTCGGTCGGCCGGGCCGCGGTGACCCGCGCCGACGTCGCCGCCGTGCTGCTCGCCATCCTCGACGAGCCGGCCACGTCCCGGCAAGCCCTGGAGCTCGTCAACGGCGAAATCCCGATTCCCCAAGCTCTCCGCGTCGCGCTTGTCTGACGGCCGGGATTCCGGTGGAGAGCGACACGCCGTTTGCCACCGAAATCGTGCGTTATCCGCAGGGGCCGAGGACGCGATCGAGGTACGGGTTGCGGAAGACGCCGTCGGGATCGACCTCTGCGCGCACCCGGCGGAAGTCGTCGAAGCGCGGGTAGCGCTCGCGCAGCGATGAGGCGTCGAGGCGGTGCATCTTGCCCCAGTGCGGTCGCCCGCCCGCCGCGCCGACGATGTCTTCGAAGGCGTCGAACCAGTGCCGGTGCGGCATCCCCTGGAACTGGTGGATCGCGATGTAGGCCGACGGACGCTGGTAGGCCGTCGACAGCCACACGTCGTCGGCCGCCGCGACCCGCACCTCCACCGGGAACATCACCGGGTCGGCGAGCCGCCCGACCGCGGCGCGCAGCTCCCCGAGCACGTCGTGCAGCGCCTCTCGCGGCATGGCGTACTCGGATTCGACGAACCGGACGTTGCGCTGCGTCGTGAAGACCCGGTGCGAACGATCGCTGTAGGAACGCGCGGACCAGGTCGAGGCGCAGAGCCGGTTGAGCGGTCGTACCGACGCGGGCACCGCGCGCCCCAGCCGGCAGATCGTGCCGAACAGCCGGTTCTCCAGCACCTCGTATTCCAGGAAGTGCCGGAGCGGGTGCAGCGGCTGCGGTGATTCCGAGGCGGGGAGCCGGTTGTTCCGCTTGACCAGAGTGTTCGAGGCGTGCGGGAACCAGTAGAACTCGACGTGGTCGTTGTCTGTGGTGAGCTGGTCGAAGCGGTCCAGCACGTCATCCAGGCGGGCCGGTCGTTCGTCTGCGGCCAGTGCGAACGCGGGCACGCAGCGCAACGTCACCGTCGTGATCACCCCGAGCGCGCCGAGCCCGACGCGGGCGGCGGCGAACAGCTCCGGGTTCTGCTCGGCGGAGCAGCTCCGCTCGGTGCCGTCCGCGAGCAGCAGTTCCAGTTCCTCGACCTGCGTCGCCAGCCCGCCCAGCCCGGCGCCGGTGCCGTGGGTGCCGGTGGAGATCGCCCCGGCGATGGTCTGCCGGTCGATGTCGCCGAGGTTTGCCATCGCCAGGCCGAGCCCGTCGAGTTCGGCGTTGAGCCGACTCAGGGGAGTGCCGGCGCGCACCTTGACCAGCCCGCTGTGCGGGTCGGCCTGCACGATCCCGGACCAGTGCGAGAGGTCAAGGGCGCAGCCGGTATTCGGCGAGCCGATGCCGGAGAACGAGTGGCCGGTGCCCAGCGGGCGGACTGTGCCGCCGTCGCGCGCTGCCGCGCGGATCGCCGCAGCGGCCTCCTCGGTGTCGCGCGGCGCCACAAGGGCGCTGGGTGTGGCGGTGGCAGTGCCCGCCCAGTTGGTCCAACTCCGCATCGCCGACCCTCCTTTGGGTGCTCTCGCGGAGAAATTATGTGAATGTGATTCACATAACAAGGGTTTTTCGCCTACTGTTGTCGCCGTGCGCCGGTTCGACGAGATCACCAGGGAGCTCGACCCGCCCTTCGCAGTGGCCGACCTCGAGGCGTTCGACAGCAACGCGGCCGATCTGGCGCGCCGTGCCGCCGGGCGGCCGATCCGGGTGGCCACCAAGTCGGTGCGCTGCCGCGACCTCCTGCAACGGGTGCTGCGCGCCCCCGGCTTCGCCGGGCTGATGTGCTACACCCTGGCCGAAGCGCTCTGGCTGCACCGCGAAGGCCTCAGCGACGACATCCTCGTCGCCTACCCGGCCGCCGACCGCTCGGCGCTGCGCGAGCTCGCGGCCGACCCGGCGGCCGCCGCGTCGATCGCGCTCATGGTCGACTCCGTCGACCACCTCGACCTCATCGACGCCGCCACCGGCTCCGACCGGCCCGAGGTCCGGCTCTGCCTCGAAGTCGACGCGTCCTGGCGGCCGTTGCCCGGCCTGCACGTCGGCACCCGTCGCTCCCCGGTGCACACCGCCGCGCAGGCCCGGCGGCTCGCCGAATCCGTGGTGCTCCGCAAGGGTTTTCGCCTGGTCGGGCTGATGGCGTACGAAGGCCAGATCGCCGGGCTCGGCGACGCGCCGCCCGGTCGGCCGCTGAAGGCCGCCGCGCTGCGCTGGATGCAGCGCCGTTCGGCCGCCGAACTGGCCGAACGCCGGGCCGCGGTGGTGCGGGCGGTGTGCGCACTGGCGCCGCTGGAGTACGTCAACGGCGGTGGCACCGGCAGCCTGGAGGGCACTGCCGCGGAACGCGCCGTCACCGAGGTGGCCGCCGGCTCCGGGCTGATCGGCCCGACGCTGTTCGACGCCTACCGAGCCTTCCGCCCCCGACCGGCGGTCCTCTACGCACTTCCCGTCGTGCACCGCCCCGCCGCGCGCATCGCGACAGTGTTCGGCGGTGGCTACCTCGCTTCCGGGCCGCCCGGCGCGGACCGGGTGCCGACGCCGCACTGGCCGGCCGGCCTCCGGCTGCTCGCGACCGAGGGCACCGGCGAGGTGCAGACGCCCGTGGTCGGCGACGCGGCCCGGCTGCTCCGGCTCGGCGACCGCGTCTGGTTCCGGCACGCCAAGGCGGGCGAGCTCGCCGAGCGGTTCACCCACTACCACCTGGTGGCGGCCGACCGGCTGACCGGCACCGCGCCGACCTACCGGGGCGAGGGCAAGTCCTTCGGCTGATCCGCGGGCATCCGGTTCGACAGGTAGCCGCGCACCAGTTCCTTCGCCTCCGCGACGAGCGTGGGCTCCCCGGCCGGATCGCGCCGGAACGCCAGGTGCAGCACCGCGTCCGCCGCCTCGACCGCGACCGCCAGCGGAAGCAGCAGGTCCGCCGGGGCGAGCCCGAACTCCTCGCCGATCAGCCCGGTGAGCTTCTCGGCGATCACCGCGTTGTTGTCCTTGCTGGGGTCCAGCAGCCGCAGATCGACCACGTCGCCGAAGTGCAGCCGGCTGAACGCCGGGACTTCGCGGTGCATCGTCAGGTAGACGTCGAAGACGGCGTCCACCGCGTCCCACCAGTGCTCCAGCTCCAGCTGGTCGAATCGCGCGGACACGGTGCGCACGAAGCGGTCGAGGTTACGCAGCGTTAGTTCCTGGACTACGGCGCGCTTGTCGGGGAAGAACTGGTAGAGCGATCCGACCGCCACGCCAGCGCGCTCGGCGATGAGAGTGGTTGTTAACCCGTCATAGCCCACCTCGTCGATAAGCTCGGCACACGCCGAGAGCATCTTCTCCACACGTTGTGCACTGCGCTGCTGGACCGGTTTTCGGCGCAGCGGGGCTACTTCGGCAGGCAAGGCAACTCCTTGATCAAGTTCTAACTGACCATCTTGCCGACCACGACCATGCTTCTCTTTCAGGGGAGGAGCCCTGGGGAGAGGGTGCCGAGCTCGATTCGGCGGTCTGGTTCACCGACGTGGGGCGAGGGTTTCGCCCGGCGCCGACGATGTCCACAGTTTCCCGGCCCGCGGGCGGTGTTGCGCTCCGGACATGCCGGGGACGGTATCAGTCGATCGGGTGATTTCCCTGTCGACGCCTTGACCGAACGCCGATGTCTGGTCATTCGGGGGTTCTGAGGCGCGGCTCTGACCTGCGGCTCCGGTCGCGTTACATCGTTGTCATATGCATAGAGTCATGTTGTCAGCGCGCAAGACCGCTTCTAGTGTGATCCGAGTCGTCATTTTCAGTGACAGAAGGGTCATCGTGGGTTACTGCCCGGCCGCCCCTCGTTTTCCCGCCGCGCCTCGTGCTGTGCTTTCCAGGTGGACATCGACTGGGGGAAGAAGCGGGTGCTGTGGCGCCCGTGCCGTCGGTGCCCATGTCGGTTCGGCTGCCACGCGCGCGAAGCGCACCGCAGCCCCGTGACCGCGCGGCTGACCCCGGAGCTCGCGGCCCCGGCGGGGCCGCCCCGCACGGCCGCGGCGGCCGCCCCGCCCGCACCCGGCCTGTGGCACCCGTTGACCATCGCGGACGCGAACGCACTGCTCTCCGAGGGCGGCTACGGCCTGCGGGTCGAGCGGTCGGCGCAGGGCCCGCTGCGGCTCAGCGGCTTCGGTGCCGGTGCCGGGTTGCCGCTGGGCGCCGCACCGAACTGGTCCGATCTCTACCGCGCCCTGGTCCGGTTGCGCCGCACCCGCCGCGTGTTCGACCCGGCCTGGCTGCACCGGCTGACCCGGTCGCTGGCCTCGGACGTCGGTACCGGCGGATCGGTCCCGCTGCCCGCCGACCGCGTCGACCTGCTGACCTCCCAACGGCGGCAGCTCGCCGAGGACTGCCTCGCCGCGGTGCTCGGTCCGAACCACAGCGTGCCGTTCCCCGCGGAGCGGATCACCGTCATCGGTCCGGCGCGCACCGTTGAGCTGCGAGCCGTCGGATCGCGCGAGCGCGCCCAGCGCCAGCTCCGCGGCTGGGAACGGATTTCGTCCATTGTGGAATCCGACCCCGACCTGCGGATGCACTGCGCCACCCAGCCGGTGCCGGCCGCCGTGGTGGACACCGCCACCGGTGCGGCCGCCCTGACCCGCATCGCCGAGCCCGCTCCGGCGCATCCCACGCACCCGGGCGGCACCATCGCGGCCGACCTGGCCACACTGCTGCACCCGGCCGGCGACGGCACGCCGGGACTGCTGCGCGTGGTACTGGACAACCGCTTCGAGCGGCGCGAGGACGAACTCGACTACTTCCTGGAGCACTTCGTCCGCCCGCTGCTGCGCACCTTCCGGCTGGCCCTTGACTCGCACGGGGTCGGACTGTTCGCCCTGGGCGGGGCCGAGATCGCCTTCGAGCTCTCACCGGAACTGCAGGCCACCGGCCGGATCGTGGTGACCGACTACCTGCGGGTGAGCCACGAGCCGACCCACGCCGAGGTCGCGGCGGGAGCGCGTGCGCTGGTCGGGACCCTAGACGAGCTCGGCGCCGGGTTCAGCCGACTCGATTCCGGGCAGCGGGAGAGCCGGGTGCGGCGGGCCGTCGCCAGGGTGATCGCCGAGGAACTGCGCTTCCTGGCACCGAGCACCGCAGAACTGCTCTCCGGCGAGCAACCGCTTCAGTGCTACGCCCATACCGTGCCGGAATCCCAGGATGCGGTGCTGAAATCGGTGCTGGACCGGGTCCAGCAGCGTACCCGGCAACGCCGCTGGGACGACCGGTTGCCGCAGCCGACTGTCGTGATCGACGTGGACCTGTGCGGACTCGTGCCGTTGCAGCGGATCCTGGACGCCGCGCGGTCGGTTTCGGGCCCGCGCCCTGGTGCGCCGGACGGCATCCTGGAGCTGTCCGGTCCCGGCACGCTGCCGGTGCTGCCGACCCACGCCGCTGCTACCTGGCGGAACTTCGTGAAACTCAGCGGCCTGCGCGACCGCTACCCGTCGGTGGACTGGGACGAGGTGCGTGCCGACTTCACACGCGCCTTCCTGGCCAGGCCGCGGGAAAGGCTGCGCACCGACAATGCTAACGCCGGGCTCGCCCGGTTCGTCTGGGACGTGCAGGACGCTGGCGGGCGGGTGGTGTTCTGCACTGGGCGTCGCGAGCGGTTCCGCGAGCACACCGAGGAAGCGCTCGCCGCCGGCGGGGTGCTGGACGCGACGCTGCTGTGCCTTCCCGAGGGCGACGGGTGCCCGCGTTCTGAGCTGAAGGTGGAGAAGCTCCGAGAACTCGGAGACGTCGACATCGTGGCGGTCTTCGACGACGAGCTGGCGAACCGCATCGCCGTGACCAAGGAGTTCGGCGGGGCCATCCCGGTCGCCGTCGAGATCCCCGGCCTGGCCGCCGAACGCCTCCCGGGCCAGCCGGTGGCCGACGCTGCGGCCGTGATCGCCACCTTCGAGACCAGGCCCCGCTTCGGGGAGCGCAGCGGTCCGCGCCTGTCTAACACGCATTCGCTGGAAGAGCTGCAGATCGGCGCACTGCGCAAGAACCGCTTGGCGCAGCAATGGTCGGTGCACCTCACCGAACAGGAATCGTGGTCCATTGTGGATTCGGTGCTCGCCGACGTGGACCGGGCGGCGGCGCGGACCGGGCGCAGCGCGGTCGCGAAGTTCGGCATCCACGAGCGCAGCGAGCCGGAGCAGGTCCTGGCGGCGCTGCACCACGTGTTCACCCGCAAACAGTTCATCAAGGGATCGCGGTCCAACTACCGGCCAGCCGACCTGCGACGCGACGCCGAACCGTTCGTGCGCCGGGGCGAACCCATCGAAGTGGTGCTGCTCGGGTTCCCGGTCAAGCAGTGCCTGAACCGGTTGAAGGCGGGTGGCCCGCTGCCGGACTTCGCCGAACTCGGCGCGATGGCGCGGCTGCGGGAGCTCCAGCGGGCGGTCAGCGCGGTGCACGCACCCGGCCTGCACTTCAACATCCTCACCGACGGCAGGCACTTCCGCAGCCGACCGCACGCGATCACCGACGCCTACCAGCGGAAGCTGCGCGAGTACGTCCACCTGGTCGGCATGGGCGACCGGACTACCGTCGAGGAGATCGACGAGGTCGCGGAGCGGCGGCTGGGCCCCGGGCTCCCGGCCGTGCGCGCCACCCGTATCGCCGGTTACCGCCGGCTGCTCGCCGACTCGTTGCGGCACTTCGACATCACCGACAACCCGCTGCGGACTCTGGAGCAGGTGCACTCGCGCACCGTCACGATGGACGAGTTCGCGCCGCACGTCATCGGGCTGTTCCGGGAAATCCTGATGTCGCTGGTGTATTCGGTGCCGCTCACGGTGCCACCCGGGACGGACCGGTTGGAGTGGTCCACCGCGGTCTACGCGGACATCTACAACGTGACCGACCAGAGCGTGTCGGGCGAGGTGCGGCAAGCGCGCTGCGCGGTGCTCCGCCGGGCGTGGCACACGGTGCTCCGCTACGTGGCGACCATGCAGGCGGACGAGGAGTTCGGCTACGAGCGGATGTTCCCGAACCGCGTGCGGCTGACCCTCAGCGCAGTCCGCAAGGGCTGCCTCGGGTTCACCTACCTCGGCGGATCGGGCCTGCTGCCATGGCAGGGCACTGGCGTCCTCGACACCCGCGGCCACGTGGCGGTCGACTTCGCGATCTCGCTGCTGGACCAGGGATTCGTGCCGGTGTACTCGCCGCTGCTCGGCCCCCGCCAACCGTGGCTGATGGTGCCGGCGCAGCACACCTACCTGGCGGCGGCGGGTATCGCGGTACCGACACAAAGAGGAGCGGCAACCCCACCGGGAATCCGGCTGGACCAGGATTTCGCAACCAGAGCCCGCCTCCGCCGGAAGTAGCCCTCCCGCAGCTCAGTCCGTGAGTGCTTTTAGGTGCTGCGGGTGTGTTCGGGAACTGGTCCTGCCTGGAGGTTTCCGGTGGCAGCCCGGGGGGAGCGGTCCAGTTCTGCCTGCCAACCGGGGTGGAGCGAACGGCCTTTTCACCTCGGTAGGCGGCACGAACGGTCCATTCACTTCACGCCACGCCTTCCCAAACAGCTTCCATGGGCCCACCACTCACGGGTTCTGACCAGAAGAAACGGTGCCGCGGCTCGGTAGTCGAGCGACGACGGAGGCGCAGGCGTGTTCTCTTTCCGCACCCGCATGACCGAGCCGAGATGCTTTTGTGAGATGCGCTCGAGTGGTCGCAAGCGCTCGAGGCGCTTAGCCCACGCACGCAACCGGCACCGTTGACAACCGCCGCAGGTTCTCAGATGTCGTTTGGCGAGGACAGTCCCGATGCCGCGAATTCGGACATCCGCAAGTCGGGGATCCCGGAGTCCAGGCGACCTCTGAGGTTCCGCTACTCGAACCGCCACGCAAGGCGGCCACCTACCCCCAAAAAATGGAAAGGCCCTGGGCTCGGTCGGGGAATCGAGCTCCAGGGCCTTTCCAGACTCCGGCTCCGTCCGGGGAAACGGGTTGCCGGAGTGGTTGGAGTCCGCGGACCGGCACCGGTCGGGGGAGGGGAGTGCGTCAGCACCGGCCCGCGGAACTTGTGGCGACCGCGCTGGTGTCCAGCGGGTCCGATTTGGAGTTTTTCGCGGCGGCGGCCGGTAAACGCCGGCCGAGGTCGGGGTCACGAGCGCACCGTTCATCGGCCGCCGCCTGGCGGTTTCTCGGCAACCCGGGTCGGGGAGGAGGTAGTGCTGTCCGGGGCCGAGTCCGCCTGCTTAGGGCACCGGTGTCACCGGGCGCAGTGCGTGCGCCGGACGCAGGTGCCGTGCGGGACGGGGTGCCAAGGCTCCTGCTACCAGGTGCTCGTAGGCCGTGCGCCACACCGAGCACGGTGCTTTCTGCGGGCGCCAGCGGCTCGAGCACTCCGGGCAGTTGCCCTTCTCGTCGGCGTCGTGCGCGGTGAGTAGCGTTCGCCACCCCTCGGTCAGCCGGGGAAGTTCGGAACGCGCCACGGAGAGCAGGGAAGAAGCGTCCGCGCGGTTCGCGAGCTCGGTCAGCACATCGAGCCGCTCCCGCACCGCACTGCGCAGTACCTGTCCCAGGATCTCGTCCACCGAAACGTCACCGTCACTTTCTCGCCTGCACAGCGGCATCCCGCAGCGCGTCCGACAACTGGCCGATGCTGTTGGCCGACAACGCGGCGGAATGGCCGGGCGGTCCGACGAGCACCACCCAGTCCGGGTTTACCAGCACGTCCAGAAACCGGTGCGAGTTCGCCACGTCTCGGCAGTCCACTCGCCACCAACGGCGCCGGTCTGCAGGCGCGGTGGGGAACTCGGCCGAGTGGCCGTTCCCGCCCTTTGCTTCCCGCATCTCGTCACCGTTCCTGTTCGTGCTCGGTTTGCCTGTGCTGACTAGATTGGAACGGGACGGGTCCTCGCGCCTAGGGGTGCGGCGATAACCGGGCCAACGGCAACGACGAGCGGTCGGTGGACTTCACCGCCGCCGATCACCTCTACCGATACGCGCTTCACCGGGATGCAGCAGTGCCCTTACTCT
The DNA here is from genome assembly GCF_053599315.1 of Saccharopolyspora sp. NPDC000995. Taxonomy (NCBI): domain Bacteria; kingdom Bacillati; phylum Actinomycetota; class Actinomycetes; order Pseudonocardiales; family Pseudonocardiaceae; genus Saccharopolyspora; species Saccharopolyspora sp. NPDC000995. The sequence continues at coordinate 170,343 of NZ_JBSFLZ010000001.1, read as the reverse complement.
GCGACCAACGCCCGAGCAGAGCGTCAGGGGGTCTAAATGAACATCATCGGTTCTGGCGGCCTTCCCGTTACACCCGACGTTTGGAACGAGCGGGAGATGCGGGATGCGCTGGCTCGACGGGACGTCAGCGAGATCTACCGGCAACTGCGCCGGTACGGCGTTTCGCAGCGGCAGATCGCAGCCACGACGGGGCAGTCGCAGTCCGAGGTGTCCGAGATCCTTAAGGGGCGGCAGGTCATGGCTTATGACGTGCTCGCCCGGATCGCTGACGGGCTGGGTATCCCGCGGGGCTACATGGGCCTCGCCTACGACGGGGCGACCGCTATGCGGGTCGCGCAGGCGGCCAACGCCCCTGACGCTGAGGAGGACGAGTCGGTGAAGCGCAGGAAGTTCCTGTCCCACGCCGCAGCGGTGACCATGGGCGCGGCCGTGTTCGGCACCGAGAGCAGTACCTGGTTGCCCGCCAGCGCGCAGACGCCGGCACCGGCACGCATCGGCATGACCGACGTACAGCAGATCCACGCCGCGACCAAGGCGTTGCGCGATCTCGACTACCGCTACGGCGGTGGGACCTGCCGGGACGCCGTCGTCGCCCAGCTGTCTTGGGCGCAGCAGCTGCTCGAGTCCAGCGCCAGCGATCCCGTGCGCAAGCAGCTCTTCGTGGCCCTGGCGGACATGCACAGCCTGGCCGGTTGGACCTCGTTCGACGTGGGCCTGCTCGACCCCGCCCGCGGGCACTTCGGCAAGGCGCTGGAGTTCGCGAAGCAGGCCAACGACGACGGCCTGGTGGCCAGCGTGCTGTACCGGATGGGCCGCGTCTACCTGCACTACGAGGAGCCCAACGAGGCGCTGAAGCTGTTCCAGCTGGGCCAGATCGCCGCGCAGGAGTCCGGTTCCGCGCTGACCGTGGCCGTGCTGTGCGCCAACGAAGCCTGGGCCTACGGCATGTTGAACAAGCCGGAGCAGGTGCAGAAGATGGTGGGCCGCACGAAGGACGAGTTCGCCCGCGCCCGCGCCGGTGAGGCGCCGGACTGGGTGCGCTTCTTCACCGAGAACGACCTGCACGGCATGATCGGCTCCGCGCACGACGCGCTGGCCGTCTTCGAGCCGAACAAGCACGCCTCGATCGCCGTCGCCGAGACCATCAAGTGCAACGAGGCGTACGGCGCGGACATGGCGCGCACCCACGTCTTCGGCCTGAGCCTGCAGGCCACCAACCACATCCGGGCCGGCGACCTGCAGGAAGGCGTCAAGGTCGGCCGGCGGGCGCTGGACTTCGGCGAGCGGGTCAAATCCGCGCGCGTCGCCGACCGGCTCAAGCCGTTGGAGCTGGAGGCCGGCAAGCACCGGATGAATTCCGATGTCCGCGACCTGTTCGAGGCGGTCCGGCGGTTCCGCCGGGTGTGATCGGGCCGCGTCAGGCAGCCGTGCCGGTGCCGTCGGCTTGAAACGATGAGCATGAAGACACAACCAGTGGAAGAGGGTCGGTGCGTTCCGCCTGAGCTGGATCTGGCACTGACCGAAATCTGCGCGGCCGTCGGCCTCGATTCGACCGGCGCGCGTTTGATCCGAATCGTTAACAACGGGGTTTTCCTGCTCCGCGACCAACAAGTCGTCGTCCGCTTGGTGCTTTCCCCGTCCTTCACGTATCGAGCTTTCAACGCCGTGGAAGCCGCGCGTTGGCTGGCGGTGCACGGGGTTCCCGCCGTGCGCTTGCTGCCGGGTGTCGAGCAGCCGGTCCAGGTGGGCGAACACCTGGCGACCCTCTGGCAGTACGTGCCGGAGGCTGGCCCGATGCCCAGCGGCGCGGACCTCGGCGAACTGTTGCGCCAGATGCATTCGAAGCTGGCATCACCAACTTTCCTTGACTGGCAGCCGATGGCGGACATCCGGCGCCGGTTGACCGATGCGGTCGACATCGATCCGGCCGATCACCGGTTCCTGGAGCAGCGCTGCGACGCGTTGGAAGAACGGCTGGAAACGCTGCGCTTCCCGTTATCGCGCAGCGTGATCCACGCGGATGCGCACCTGGGCAACGTGATTGGCGGGGCGGATGGTCCGCTGCTGTGCGACCTGGATTCGCTGTGCATCGGACCGCCGGAGTGGGACCTGACCCCGATCGCGGTGGGTCGGCTGCGGATGGGGCACCCGCCGTCTTGGCACGACGACCTTGCCCGGGCCTACAGCTTCGACATCACGCGCTGGGATGGCTTTCCAGTACTGCGCGAACTGCGCGAATTGAAGATCACCACCGGGGTTCTCCCGATCCTGCGCAGCAATCCCGGGGTTCGCGAGCAACTGCACCAGCGGTTGCGCACGATCAGGGACGGAGATCTCGCCACGCAATGGGTGCCGTACAGCTGATCCGGTCTGCTGCTAGGCCGAACGGGCGGTCTTGGAGAGATTACCGAGGCGGTTTGACAGTTTTTGGTGACGCACCTTCGGACGAAGGGGTAAACCATACGGGCGAACTGGTGCATCGGTGGGTTTCTACGGGACGGGCTGTCGATGAGGAACGCGAAGTTCTTGCCGCGGAAGCCGCGCTGGCGCCGGACGCGCGCGTTGCGCGCGGCGCAGGTGCTCGACGACGTGGTGGACAGCCAGGTCGCATCGTTGCCCAGGTTGCCCGAGGAACTCAAGATCCGCCACGCCGACCACTTGGCGGAGCTGGTGCTGCTCGCCCAGGCGTATCGGCATTACGCCGTCGGTTGGATCACCTGGCGCCAATTGGAGTGCCGTGGCCGGATCGCGTTGCAGCGCTTGGACGGGGACTGCTGCGCCCCGCTCGTGCAACTCGCCGACGGCGAATGACCACTCGGCGACCGGCGGGTCATCGTCGCGCCGCAGCCGTGTCTGCTTGCTGGTGCGTGTTGAGCTCGGGTTTCGACGATCGGTGGGGGGCCGTTCGGTCGGGGTGAATTCGACGTTTGCGCCGGTGGCGACCGCTGCGCGGAGAAACGGCGTCGCCGGGACCTCCGGTATTGCGGAATTCGCCGCCATATTAACGGTTTTCGCTTGCGAGGTCGTTCGATAGGACCTCGCGGTCGTTCGGGTATGCAGTTTCTGGGATTTCGAGAACTCGTCGGCTCCGATGAGCGGGCGGGTTCTGCATCGTTGCCTTTTCGGCGGATTCGTGCAGCAAGCGGCGGACAGATTGATTGGAGATGGTTTTGCGCGATCCGGATGGTCGGTCGGAGCGGCCTGGATTGCTGGACGACGACCCACTGCTGCGCCTGTATTGCGTGGTGGCGTCCTCAGCCGGCTCGCATCGGGAGCTGGGAACGCTACTGGTGGCGCGGAATGCGGTCGGCCTGGCTGATTTGGCGAGCAGCGGTTTCCCCGGTGATGTGCTGTCGTTGAAACGACTGGTGGAGCGCAGGCCGACGGACTGGGGAGCGGCGGACCACCTCGCCGAGTTCGTGGTCCGGCCGTTGCTGATCACCTTCCGCGGGCTGCTGGCGAAGGGTTGTCTTCCAGTCGGCGAGATCGGTGTCGAACTCGACTCGGAGTCGGCGGCCACCGGGCGGATCGTGCTCGCCGGGATCTGCAGCGCGCGGTCGGCGGTTCCGGGGGTGGCGGACGTGATCGTCGCGTTGGACGAGCAGTTGGACGAGTTGGCGGCGGCCTGCACGCTCGTCACCGGCGACGAGCAGGTTCGGGCTGCCTTCGATGCCGTCATCGCCCAGGAACTGCGCAATCTCTCCGAGGGGACTGCGGCCGCTTTCGCCGGTGAGCACCCGTGGCGCCGTTTCGTGCATGCCGTCGCCGCGGAGCAGCACGAGATCCTCAGCCGGGTCGTCCGGCTAGTAAGGGAACGAAGCGTGCGGTGCCGCCGCGAGCCCAGCCTGCCGCGTCCGTTGGTCGCCGTGGACCTCGACTTCTGCGCGCTGCACCCGAAGCACCGGGTTCGCGATGCGTTGCGCCGTCTGGGCGAAGCGCACGGCATCGAGGAGTTGGCCGCGCAGCTCGATGTGCTGCCGGGGCTGTACCAACCGGGCTGGCGGCCGTTCTTGGTGCGCAGCGGTTTGCTGGAGCGCTATCCCGGACTCGATTGGGACGCGCTGTACCCCGAGTACCGCCAAAACGTCGCGTGGGACTGGGAGGCGCTGCTAACCGATGGCCCGGCACCGGGACTGATCGGATTCGTCCGGGACCTGGAGCAAGCCGGTGGCCGGGTCGTCTGGTTGACCGGTCGCCGGCACCGGATGCGGGCCGCCACCGGAGAAGTCTTGGCCCGCCACGGGCTCAGCCACCTCGACCTGCGCACCACCGACGAAGGGCCGGTCGCGGACCAGAAGGTCACGGCGCTGCACGACATGCCGGGGTACGAGCTCGTCGCGGCCTTCGACGACTCGGCCGCCAATCGCCGTGCGCTGCAAGCGGCTTTCCCCGCTGCCGTCCTGGTCGCCGTGCGCCCGCCGGAGTTCACCGTGGACGGTGCGGGGCGAACCGCTGATGGCATCGCAACCTTCGAGTCGCTGCCGCATCCGATCCCGCTGGGGCGCGGGCACAGCTGCAACGCGCAGTTGTCGCATGCGACGTCGCTCGGCGGGCTGCGGATCGGGGACCTCAGCACCCGCCCCACGATCTGGTCGTGCGGCGTGGAACTGTCCGAGGAGGAGCAGGCGCGGATCGTCGCGTCGCTGGCGGACACCGCGTTGGAGAGCGGGCAGCGGCTCGGCGGTCAGGTCGGCGCCGGGATGGACCCGGGCCCGGTGGGGATCGCCCGCGCGGTGTGGCAGGTGATCACGGCGAAACCGTTCGGAGCGGCGAGGTCGGCCTATCCCCTCGCGGCGGCCGAACGGGACGTGCTCGCCTCGGTGGAGGCGGGTGACCGCATCCGGTTCATCATGGTGGGGCCGTCGCTGAAGCAGGATGGTTCGCGGCTCAAGGCGCTCGGCGGGCTGCCGGACCTCTCCGAGCTGGCGATGCTGATCCGGCTGCGGGAACTCGACGCGGCCGTCCGGCAGGTGCACCCACCGGGGATAGAGGTGCGGGCTCTCACCGATGCCAGCCACTTCAGGTTCCGCGAATCGCACCGGTACGCCGGGTATCACCAGCAGTTCGTGCAGCAGGTGGAACTCGCCGGAGCCCGGGGCGTGGTGACGGTCGAGGACTTCGACAGCGCCGCCGATGCGCACCCGCGCTGCGGCGACCGGGCGCAGCGACCGGAACTGCTGGCGAAGCACCGCGACAGGTACACCGCGGCGTTCGCAGGACTCGACATCCGCCGAAACCCGCGGTCGGTGCTGGCGGCGGCCGACGACAGAGATCCGGCCCGCCCAGGCCAACCGCGGTTCGTCGAGCTGTTCCGCTCCGTGCTGCAGGCCGTGGACGTACCCTCTTCCGGCGGCGATCCGTTCGCGTGGTCGCAGCGGATCTACGCGGACCCGTTCGACCTGACTGATCCGACGGCCCCGCCCGGGATCCGCCGCGCCCGCGGCGACCTGCTCGCGCTGGCCTGGCGCGAGACGATCACCTACCTCGCGAACAAGCACGTCGACGAGGAACTCGACTATTCGGTGCTGTGGCGGGATAACTGCGTGCGGCTGAGCCTGTCGATCCGCCCGGCCCAGGGGAGGCTGCGCTTCGTCCCTCTCGGTGGTTCGGGCGTGATGCCGTGGCATGGCACGGCGACCCTCAACGCCCAGCACGAGGTCTCGGTCGACTACGCGATCTCCCTGGCTGACCAGGGATTCCGACCGGTCCACGCTCCGGGGACCGGCGACCGCCGCCAACCGTGGTTCATGGCCCCACCTCGAGCCCTGACCCGCACCGGCCACCTTGACCCGGAGATCTTCGAACGCATCCGGCTGCGCAGCAAGTAAACGATGCCTTGAACTTACCGGGGCGCACATTCATCGGTGGCTGTGCTGCTGTCCGTGACCACCAAGGACCGCGCCGCCGGTCACTTTCACCACGACCCCCGCCCAGTGGTCGGCCTTCGTCGCCGCCATCAAGAGGCTAGTTCGACGCCTGGACGGTGAGTGAGGGGCCGCTCCCGGCCCCTCACTCACCGTCCGACCAGGCACGCTCCGGTCGAAACCCGCAATTTCCCATTGAAATCGCGGAAGAACCCACCTCATCGGGTGGTGAGCCTGGTCGGTGGTGACCTTCACCCATCGATCTATCGGGTTGTCAGGCCTTGGGCTTGCCGAGGCGGAGGGCGAGGACCAGTCCGAGGACGACCAGGACCACCGCTCCCGCGATCCACGGCCAGATCGGCATGCCGCCCGACTCCCCGGACTGCGGCTGCTGATCCGCGTTCTGCGGGGCCGGGGCCGGGGTGCCCCCGCCCGCGGTGGTCAGCGTGAAGGTGACCTTGCCCGACACCGGGTGGCCGTCGTTGGACAGCACCCGGTAGCCGACGGTGTAGGCACCGGCCGGGCCCAGCTCGCGGACCGGCGCGATGACCGAGGTGCCCTCGACCCGCACCTCCCCGTCGGCCCAGTACGTCCCGTCCGGGCCGACCACGTTGACCGTGTTGTAGCCCGCACGCACCGGCTGGTCGAAGGTCAACCGGACCTCACGGGGCCCGGTGGCGACCTGCGCGCCGTCCGGCGGATCGCTGCTGACCAGCACGTTGTGCGCCAGTGCCGTACCGGCGCCGCCGAAGAGGGCGGCCAGCGCCAGCACCGCTACAGCCGTCAACCGCTTCACGAGTCGTCCTTCCCGGAATCCTGCTTCGCCGCAGCCTGCCCGGCATTGCGGCTGCGCGCCAGGGCACCGGCCCCGACACCCAGACCGAGCGCGCCGACCACGAGTCCGGCGCCGCCCAGCCAACGGGCCGCGTTGTCACCAGAACCCGCCTCCGCCTTCTCGGCGGGCTCCTGGTGCGAGGTGCCGCCGTGGGAGTGCTCGCCCTCGGCCTCCTCGACCAGCTTCAGCGCCGGAGCGGGGTGCTCGGGTTCCTCCGCGCCCTCGGCTGGCGGCGGGGCGTCCCAGCTCACGACCTCGCCGTTGTCGTAGGTCTGCGTGGTGGGCATCACGAGTTCATCGGTGTTGGTCGGCAGGGCGCCGAGGGACACCTCGAACTCGTTGAACTCGTTCGGTCCGATCCGGTTGCCCGGCTGGGCGGTCCACGTGATGCTGCGCACCGCCTCGACGACCTGCGCGCCCGCCACTTCGACCGGCGCGATCTGGACCCGTTCGACCTGGACGTTCCAGCCCGGCATCGGCTTGGTGCGCACCGAGCTCAGCGGGTACTGCTCCGGAAGGCTCACCTTGACCTGCACGGTCCCGGCATTCGGCCGCTCGTTCGGCACCCGGAAGGCGACCTTGGCGTAACCGCCCTTGGCGGCCTCACCCGGCTGTGCGGTGACATGTGCGGACGCCGTTCCCGCTCCCATTAGTGCAACAATCCCGCAAGCAGCGGTCAGTGCCGCGGATCGAACCGCGAATCGCTTTGTCGACATGTTTGCTTGAAATCTCCTGTGCGTATGAGTTATTCGCGCGCGAAAGCGGCGAAATGACGAAAGCGCAACGACCAGGTGGCATATTCCATCTGATCGACAAGAGATTCCGGAGGCCCGCGACGGGCATGTATTCGCCGGTAGATCAACTGTGCCAGAGTACGCACCGTGACGACGGCGACGCACACCGTGCGCGGCTCCGTGACGATCGGTGACGGAGTCGACCGGCGGGGCAGGATTGACCCGAGCAGACGGGCGGCTACGAACAGTGCCCGCTCCGCGTGCGCCATCACGAGTCCGGTCAGCAGCACCACCGCGATGTGCCCGAAGGTCATTACCAGCGGTGAGAAGGGCATCCCGGGGTTCCTGGCGCCATCCTGATGACTCGCCACGACCTGCAGAAATACGTGAAGTGCCAGCTGTGTGACGCTGAAGGCCCCTAGAATGCCCCACGACCCGCGCTTGCGATCAGCGAGCGCCACACCGGCACCGGCCAGCAGGGCGGTGATCACCACGGTCGTTCCCGGATCGGGTAACGACCCGCCCGCGGTCGCGTGCGCGGCCACGGACAGTGACGCCGACGTGGTGGCCAAACCGGCACCGCGCAGGACGCGTAGTGCGCCCTGCGTAGGTGTGAGTCTGGCTGCCACAGCAGGCAAGTCTAGATGTCGGTTCGGCCACGCTGACCGCAGGTGAGCTTGCCTTGTTCACCCGATTAGGTCACGGTTTACGGGTTGCAGACGGTTTGGAGCTACCACCTGCACACATGCCGGCTCGATTAGTTCCAGATCGTCGTAACTGACGACGGAGAGGAGGGGGCGTCGCCGAAAGCGGCGTCGAAACCTGTGTCGACCGAAACAAAAATAAGTGGTGACCCCGCTGAGGGCCACCATAAAACTGCATTGAACGCAACCCCCGAGTTCCTTGGAAAGCCGAGAACGGACTGGGCCGTCTTCGGCGTTACCGCGGCCATCATGTTCGCCGTGGTCTTCTGGGGAGCCCTGGGGACGGACACGCTCAGCGCTGCCTCGTCGGCCGCGCTGAGCTGGTTGCTCACCAACACGGGCTGGGGCTTCGTGCTGGCGGCCACCGGGTTCGTGATCTTCGCCCTGTTCCTGGCCTTCAGCAAGTACGGCCGGATCCCGCTCGGGAAGGACGGCGAGCAGCCGGAGTTCCGGACGGTGTCCTGGATCGCCATGATGTTCAGCGCCGGTATGGGCATCGGTTTGATGTTCTTCGGCGTTAGCGAGCCGCTCAACCACTTCGTCTCGCCGCCGCCGGGGACGGTGCCCGGCGAGAGCGAAGAGGCCATCAAGACGGCCATGGCAACCTCGCTGTTCCACTGGACGCTGCACCCGTGGGCGATCTACGCGGTGGCGGGTCTGGCGATCGCCTACAGCGCCTTCCGCCGCGGCCGCCGCCAGACGATCAGCGGCGTTTTCATCCCGCTGATCGGCAAGAAGAACGCGGAGGGGTGGGTCGGCAAGCTGATCGACATCCTCGCGCTGTTCGCGACGCTGTTCGGGTCCGCCGCCTCGCTGGGCGTCGGCACCCTGCAGATCCGCAGCGGCTTGGAGAGCGCCGAATGGCTTCCCAAGGACTCGGCCAGCAGCGCCGTGTTGGTGGGGATCATCGCGTTCCTGACCCTCTGCTTCATCCTGTCCGCGGTGTCGGGTGTCGAGAAGGGCATCCAGTGGCTGTCCAACATCAACATGGTGCTGGCGGCCCTGCTCGCGCTCTTCGTGTTCATCCTGGGCCCGACGGTGTTCATCCTCGACCTGCTGCCCACCTCGGTGGGGTCCTACATCAGCGAGTTCGGCGAGATGGCCTCGCGGGCCGGAGCCACCGGCGGCGACGAGATGCAGAGCTGGCTGGCGAGCTGGACCGTCTTCTACTGGGCGTGGTGGATCTCGTGGACGCCGTTCGTCGGCATGTTCATCGCCCGCATCAGCCGAGGCCGCACCATCCGGCAGTTCGTCGCCGGCGTGCTGCTGGTGCCCAGCGGGGTCAGCCTGATCTGGTTCGCGATCTTCGGCGGTGCCTCGATCGACGCCCAGAAGTCGGGCGCCAACGTCTACGGCGAAGGCTCCGCGGAGGCGCAGACCTTCGACCTGCTGGGGACCATGCCGTTGGCCACCGTCACCTCGGTGCTGGTGATGATCCTGGTGGCGATCTTCTTCGTCTCCGGGGCCGACGCCGCGTCGATCGTGATGGGCACCCTGTCCCAGCGGGGCGCCATCGAGCCCAGCAAGTGGGTGGTCATCTTCTGGGGTGCCGCGACCGGCGCCGTGGCCGCGATCATGCTGGTCATCGGCACCGCCGGCGGCGATGAGGAGAAGGCGCTGGACGGCATCCAGAACCTGACCTTCATCGGGGCGCTCCCGTTCGCCATCGTCATGGTGTTCATGTGCTTGGCCCTGCTCAAGGACCTGCGCAGCGACGACATGACGTTGCGCGACGCCAAGGGCGCCGAAGTGCTGGAGCAGGCCGTCATCGCGGGCACCGAGGAGCACGACGGCGAGTTCCAGCTGGTGACCACGCCAGCGGAGGCCGAAGAGGCCACCGCGACGGCGCCCGCGGGTGGAAAAGAGTAAGCAAGCGTGAACTTCCTGGACTACGTCGCATCCAGGTGGCAATCGCTGCTGGTGAACTCGTACCAGCACGCCAGCATGGTGGTGCAATGCATCGTGCTGGCGACGATCGTCGGCGTCCTGGTTGGGGTTGCGGTCTACCGCAGCCCCGCCGGGGCGGCGATCGCCACCGCTGCATCCAGTGCGATCCTAACTATCCCGTCGTTCGCCCTGTTCGGCCTGCTCATCCCCGTGCTGGGGCTGGGCGTGGCACCGTCGGTGGTGACCCTGGTGCTCTACGCGCTGCTGCCGATCATCCGCAATACCATCGTCGGGCTGTCTACAGTCGACCAGCCGATCTTGGATGCCGCGCGCGGCATCGGCATGAGCCGCTTCGGCGTGCTCACGCGCGTCGAACTGCGGCTGGCCTGGCCCGCGATCCTCGCGGGCATGCGGGTGAGCACCCAGATGCTGATGGGCATCGCCGCCATCGCCGCCTACGCCAAGGGCCCCGGTCTGGGCAACCTGATCTTCAGTGGGCTGAACCAGCTGGGCGGCGCGAACGCGCTGAACATGGCGATCGCCGGCACCATTGGGGTGATCATCCTCGCACTGCTGCTGGACGCCGTCTTCGTGCTGATCGGGCGGTTGACGACTTCGAGAGGTATTCGTGGCTGACGACAACAAAACCCCGGCCAGCGGGCACGGCGTCGAGATCTGCCTGGAGGAGGTCTCCAAGCGCTACCCCGGGCAGAAGCTGCCCGCGGTGGAATCGGTGACCATGACCATCCCGGCCGGTGAGACCGTGGTGCTGGTCGGCCCGTCCGGCAGTGGCAAGACCACGACCATGCGGATGATCAACCGGTTGATCGAACCCACGTCCGGCAAGATCACCATCGGTGGGCAGGACGTGCTCGGCCTCGACCCCGACAAGCTACGCCGCGAGATCGGCTACTCGATCCAGCAGGCCGGCCTGTTCCCGCACATGACCGTCGGCGAGAACGTCGGAATGGTGCCTGGTCTGGTCGGCTGGGACAAGAAGCGGATCCGCGAGCGCGTCGAAGAGATGCTCGACCTGGTCAACCTGGACCCCGCCGAGTACCGCGACCGCTACCCGCGGCAGCTCTCCGGCGGCCAGCAGCAGCGCGTCGGCGTGGCGCGGGCGCTGGCGGCCAACCCGCCGGTGCTGCTGATGGACGAGCCCTTCGGCGCCGTGGACCCGATCACCCGAGGTGTGCTGCAGGACGAACTGATGCGCCTGCAGACAGACCTGGGCAAGACGATCGTGTTCGTGACGCACGACTTCGGCGAGGCGGTCAAGCTCGGCGACCGCATCGCGGTGCTGGGCGAGCGCTCCGAGATCCTGCAGTACGACACGCCGGAGGCCATCCTGGCCAACCCGGCCGACGACACCGTGGCCGGCTTCGTCGGCGCCGGTGCCGCGCTCAAGCAGCTCACCCTGCGGCGCGTCCGCGAGATCGAGGTGGGCCAGGTGCCCACCGCCACCATCGACGATTCGCCGACAGTGCTCAAGGATCGGTTGGGCACCCGCCGCGGCGCGATCGGCCTGGTGCTCGACAAGCGCAACCGCCCGCTGCGCTGGGCGACCGCCCGCGAGTCTGGCGCGGTGTCCGCTCTGGACCGGGCCGGGCGGCCGGTGGAGGACAGCGTGTCGCTGGCCTCCACGCTCCAGGACGCGCTGGAAGCGATCCTCACCGACGACGACGGCGTCGCGGTGGTCACCGGATCCCGCGGCGAGTACGTCGGCGTGGTCGACATCGACACGGTGATGAACACGATCAAGGCACTGCGCGAGGAGCACGCCGACGACGAACCGACCGGGGCTCAGTCATGAGCAGCCAGTTCGCTTCGGACTCCGGATCCCGCAGGGCGGAGCGGCTGCGGATGATGGCGCAGCCGATCGCGGTCGTTGCGCTGGTCGCCGGGGTGCTCGGCTGGGCGTTCACCCAGGACAACGACGAGGTGACCGCTCGCAGCATCAACTCGACCACGATCCTGAGCCTGACCTGGGCGCACTTTCTGCTCAGCCTCGCGGTCGCGGTGATCGTGATCCTGGTGGCCGTGCCGCTGGGCGTGGTGCTCAGCCGCAGCTGGGCGCGCAGGGCGGTGCCGCTGGTCATCGGCCTCGCCAACATCGGCCAGGCAGCGCCCTCGGTGGGCCTGCTGGTGCTGTTCTTCCTGATCACCGGCGGCTCGACCGGGTTCTGGATCGCGGTGCTGCCGATCGCCTTCTACGCGCTGCTGCCGGTGCTGCGCAACACCATCGTCGGGTTGCAGCAGGTCGACCCTTCGCTGATCGACGCTGGACGCGGGATCGGCATGTCAGCGACCGGCGTGCTGGCCCGCATCGAGCTGCCGCTGGCGGTGCCCTACATCCTGGCCGGGCTGCGCACCGCGCTGGTGCTGGCCGTCGGCACCGCCACGCTGGCGCTGTTCGTCGGAGCGGGCGGGCTCGGCGAGATGATCAACACCGGCTACAAGCTGAACGACTGGACCGTCATGGTCGTCGGCGCGGTGCTGGCGATGTCGCTGGCGCTGCTGGTGGACTGGCTGGGCGCCCTGGCCGAGACGTACCTGTCGCCGAGGGGGTTGCGATGAACCGCGAGGTGTCGCGTCGAGGCGCGCTCAAGCTGGCCTCGCTGGCGGCCACCGGCGTGCTTCTGGCCGGTTGCGGGCTGAGCTCCGGCGGCTCGGTGCCGCTGGCGGTCGCGCCCGGTGCCATCCGGCCGGTCCCCGAGCTGCAGGGCCTCACGATCACCGTCGGGTCCAAGGACTTCACCGAGCAGTTGGTGCTCGGCTACATCGCCGAGTTCGCGCTGACCGCGGCCGGTGCCGACGTCCGGGACCTGACCAGCATCGTCGGTTCGGCCAGCGCCCGGAAGGCGTTGGAGAGCGACCAGATCGACATCCTGTGGGACTACACCGGGTCGTCCTGGATCAGCTACAACGGCAATACCGACCCGATCCCGGACGCCCGCGCCCAGTACGAGGCGGTCAAGAAGCTGGACCTGCAGCGCAACGGCGTCGCCTGGACCGCGATCACCTACCACGTGGACAACACGTACGCGTTCGCGGTCAACCAGGACGCGGCGCAGCGGTTGGGCGTGGAGAAGCTCTCCGACATCCCGAAGATCATCGCGGAGAAACCGGACGAGGCCTCGTTCTGCGTGGACACCGAGTTCGCCAGCCGCAACGACGGCATGCCCGGGGTGGAGAAGGAGTACGGCTTCACCGCGGACCGGTCGAAGGTGAAGGTGCTGACGGAGGGCAGCATCTACCAGGCCACCCAGAACGGGACCTGCACCTTCGGCGAGGTGTTCACCACCGACGGGCGGATCCAGGCGCTGAACCTGAAGGTGTTGGCGGACGACCGCCAGTTCTTCCCGCGGTACAACGTCGGCATCACCACCCGCGACGAGCTGCTCAAGCGGTACCCGCAGATCACGAGCGTCTTCGAGCCGGTATCGGCGAAGCTGACGAACGCGGAGCTGCTGAAGATGAACGCCCAGGTGGACGTCGACGGCCGGGACCCGGCGGACGTCGCCCGCGAGTGGATGGTTCAGCAGGGCTTGGTGAAGCTCCCGGACGGCCAGGCCGACCGCTAGCGGGACCGCAAGGAAGAGGTGAAGGGCGCCTTCTGGCGGCTTGCGGCGTGCTCGACGACGGGCGGCGTACTCGGCTGAAGGGCCCGCCTGCGCCCACCCCGCAGCGTGCCCGCCATCCGCGCGGCAACGCAAGAAGAGGTTGGAAGACGCCCATTGACATTGCGGAAGAACCCACTGCATCGGGTGGTGAACCTGGTCGGAGGTGCCCTTCACCCACATCCAATGCCAACGGCACACCGGTGAGTGTCGGGAAACCCTGAGGTGCGGTGGGGGCTAGTGCCTGATTCGGGCGACGCCGAAGCGGGTGAGCAGGTCGTCCTCGATCCGCCCCAGCTCCGCGTCGACGGCGCGGTGCGCCGACCTCCGCCGCTGCGCGGGCATCCGCTCCGCGGCCCGCACCGCGCTGGTCAGCTGCTCCAGCCGCTTCGCGGTCCGCTCCGCGTACTGCTCCGCGACGACCGCTTCCTCGGTGCTCGCCGACTGCTCGCGCAGCTCGCTGAGCGCACCGGCGTCGCCGGCGATCCGCGCGTGCAGCGCCGCACCCCGGCCGGTGAAGGTGCCCAGCTCGTCCACCGGCACCCCCAGCCGACGCGCTCGCATCCGCTCGTAGCGTTCGCGCGCCACCGACACCGCGTGCAGCGCGAACGGTGCGACCACCGGGCCGACCACCTTGGCCACTCCGATGATCTTCTTGGCGTTGCCCGGGGTGATACGCCCGTGCTCGCCCTTCTTGATCGCATTGGCGGCCTTCTTATCCGCCTTCTTCGCCTGCTTGACCGCCTTACGGGGGCCAGTTGTGTCCTTCGCCCGGATCTTTCGCCCGGGAGTGCGTTTCCTCACTGCGGCCGACACCTCCCCATCCAGCAGTTCCACTGCGATCACCTTAAGTCCGGGCGCCGCGCGGTACGACATCTGGCGGTATTCCGACGGCCACGGTGCGTAGTCGCCGTCACCGGGGTGATGGGCGCGCCTGTCAGAGCGACGGCATACCCTTCACACCGTGAAGGACAAGGTGCTGCTCGATGCGGGCGTCGTAACACGGTGCCGTCGACGCGTGCACCTGGAGAACGACCCCGCGCAGGACGAACCGCCCGCGCAGCTGGATCTGGGCATCGAGCAGCGCATCGCCGACGCCGCGGAACACCGCAGGTACGTCGCGAAACTGCTGTCCAACACGCTCGGCGAGGACTGGGCGGAGATCCCGCGCGGCGGTGCGGCCAGCCGCGAGGAGTTGACGCTCGCCGCGATGCGCGCGGGCACGCCCTACATTTCCTCCGCGCAGCTGCCCGCCGACGTGCCTGGCGGTCGCCGCGGTTCGGTCGACCTACTGGTGCGCTGCGGCGACGGTTACGTACCGGTGCTGGTGGTGCGGCACAAGATCACCGATCCGGGGAATGGCGCCCGGGTGTCGCCGATCGATAGGCCGGCGCCGGAGGCCGCCCGGAACGACCAGGCCCGCAAGGTTCGTGCGCACCCGCGCGACCAGCTGCGTCTGGCGCACGCCGTGCGGCTGTTGCAGGCGTGCGGGATGGGCGCGGCGACGCATGTCGGTGGCGTGATCGGCGTCGAGGCCGACACGGTGCTGTGGCACGACCTGGACGTGCCGAACTGGCCCGGCGGCCGGACCGCGCTCGCCGAGTACGAGATGCGGTTCGCTGACCGGTTGGCAGTGGCCACGGCGGCCGCAGAAGGAGCCGAGCCGCTCGCGCTGCCGTCCCGGATCACCGAGTGCAGGGGCTGCCCGTGGTGGCCGACCTGCGAATCGCAGCTGCGTGAGAACCGCGACGTCAGCCTGGTGGTGCGCGGCGAGGACGCGGTCGCGCTGCGCGACGTCGGGGTGTCCACAGTGGATGAATTGGCTGCGACGCCGCTGGCGGAGGCGGAATCGCTGCCGCTGACCGGGGTCCGCAACACCGACGCGATCCTGCTCGCCAAGGCCTGGCTGCAGAACCTGCCGCTGGTGCGGCGGGTCCGCGATCTGGCGGTGCCGCGCGCGGACGTGGAAGTCGACGTGGACATGGAGAGCTACGCCGACGCCGGGGCTTACCTGTGGGGCTGCTGGCTGTCCGGAGCGGACATCGACGAGGAGCCCGGCTACCGGGCGTTCGTCAGCTGGGAGCCGCTGCCCTCCGACGACGAGGCGCGGTCCTTCGCGGGCTTCTGGACGTGGTTCGCATCGGTGCGCCGCCGCGCGTACGAGCGAGGCCTTAGCTTCCGCGCCTACTGCTACAACGAGCTCGCGGAGAACCGCTGGATGCTCGCCTCGGCCGAGCGGTTCGCCGGGAAGCCGGGGGTGCCGTCGGTGGCGGAGGTCCGCGAGTTCATAAACTCGGCTGAGTGGGTCGACCTGTTCGCCGCGGTGCGGGAGCAGTTCCTGTGCCCAAACGGCAAGGGCCTGAAAGTGATCGCGCCGAGCGCCGGGTTCGGCTGGCGGGACGCCGAGGCCAGCGGCGAGAACTCGATGCGCTGGTACCGCGACGCGGTGGGCTTGGTTGGCGGCGAGCCGGAGCTGTCCCAGCGGGAACGACTCCTCCGCTACAACGAGGATGACGTCCGGGCGACCTGGACGATCCGCGGCTGGATGACCTCCGAAGCGGCCAACGAGATCCCCTACGCCTCCGACCTCTGACATCTGTACCGCGTTGGCTTTCCGGTGCGGGCGGGCGATGATCTCCACCCGACGGACACGAAAAGTGACCATTGTGGACTAGTTTTTTCGCCCAAACTGGTTAATATCTGCGTGGTCGCTGCTTCCATTGCGACTGTCCGTGATAGCCCGGTAAGGGAGTAGCGTGATTCGTCGATGTCTTGCTGCGCTGATCGTGGTCCTGTCCGCGGGTGTCGTAGCGCCTTCCGCAACCGCCGAGCCGCCTTCGAAGAAGGCGTCCATCGAGCGCGTGCCGCTCGCCGACGCCGCGCCTGAAGTCCCCGGCAAGGGAAGGGAAATCCGCCGGTCCAAGCCGTTCGCGATGGCCGCCCTCCGGTGGAACGGCAAGAACCCGGACCTCGTCGAGGTGCAGGCGCAGCACCTCGACGGCACCTGGGGCGAGTGGGTGCGGCTGCCCGCCGTGGACGGCCAAGACCTTGGCCGAACGGGTAAGAACCAGGCGAGCGACGCAGCTTGGCTCGGCGACTCCACGGCGATCCGGGTGCGCGCCGAATCCGGCGGCGCCCCGGTCGACGCGAAAACCGCGTCCGTACTGCTGATCGACCCCGGAACCGCGCAGGCCGCGAGCACCGCCGCGAAACCCGCCGTGATCAGCCGCGCCGAATGGGGCGCCGACGAATCGCTGCGCACCCAGTGCTTCCAGCAGCAGGGCGTCGGCGTCGAGTACGGCGACACGGTCAAGGCCGCTATCGTCCACCACACCGCGGGCACCAACGACTACACCGCGGCCGACTCCGCGCGCATCGTGCGCGGCATCTATGCCTACCACGCGAGCGAACTGCAGTGGTGCGACATCGGCTACAACGTCCTGGTCGACAAGTTCGGGCAGGTCTTCGAAGGCCGCTACGGCGGCCTGGAACTCCCGGTGTGGGGCGCGCACGCGCAGGGCTTCAACAAGGACACGGTCGGCGTGTCGATGCTCGGCGAGTTCACCTCGGTGTCGCCCAGCGCGACACAGCTCGAATCTGTGGCGCAGGTCCTGGCGTGGAAGCTCGCCGGCAACTACCGCGATCCGCTCGGCAAGGTCACGATGGTGTCCGGCTTCGGGGGATCGTCCGCGAAGTATCCGCTCGGGACCGAGGTGACCCTGCCGGTGGTCCACGGTCACCGCGACGTCGGCTACACCGAGTGCCCCGGCAACCTGGCCTACCAGGAACTCCCGGCCCTGCGGCAGCGGGTGGCCGAGCTGATGGGCGACTGGACCGCAGGCGCGATCTACCAGAAGTGGCAGGCCACCGGCGCTGATGCGGGCCCGCTGGGCGGCGTCTACGAACTGGAGCGGGACGCCGCCGGCGGCGGACGCCAGGCCACCTTCGCGGACGGCGCCAAGTCCGCGTACTGGTCCCCGGCCACCGAAGCGTCGCTGATCCAAGGCATGATCCGGGACAAGTGGCGGGGGCTTGGCGCTGAGTCCGGCGTGCTGGGCTACCCGCGTACCGACGAACTGTCCACACCGGACGGATCCGGTCGCTACAACCACTTCGTCAGTGCCGACGGTTCGATCTACTGGACGCCGTGGACCGGCGCGCACGAGATCCGGGGCCTCATCAAGGCGAAGTGGGCGCAGCTCGGGTGGGAGAACGGCCCGCTGGGCTACCCGCGCACCGACGAGATGGGCACGCCCGACGGGGTGGGGCGCTACAACCACTTCGACCGCTCGAACGGCTCGGTCTACTGGACGCCGGGCACCGGCGCGCACGAGCTCCGCGGGGCGATCAAGGACCGCTGGGCGCAACTGGGCTGGGAGCGGTCGTACCTGGGTTACCCGACCAGCGACGAGTACGCGGTCGCGGGCGGCCGCCGAAGCGACTTCCAACGCGGTTACGTCGTCTGGGACGCGGCGACCGGCAACGTCACCGACCGGCCGTACTGACGCGAAACGCGCACGGGTGCCCCGAACCGAACCGGTTCGGGGCACCCGTGCCCCCGGAACGGAACCGGGGGCTTATAGCGCTGCGCGTTAGCTCCGAAGTGAGGAGTCCTTGATTGCGATCCGGGGGTAGACCCTGACATCAACCTCGCCGGACAATTCTTCAGTCTCGAACTCTGCAATGAAGTGTGTCTCTTTATTCTCCGCGCGGATGCTCAGGGCGGTTACGCACTCGCGTACGAAGTGCCAGAGAACATCATCGGCTTGACGCCAGACGAACTGAACGGACCGTTGGATAGCGTCGTAGCTCAGTTCCAGCGTGCCATTCTCGGACTCGATCTCAGTGCGCTGAATCCAAGGTTCGTCCAGGACCTCGGGAGCTTCCCCGAACTGGTCAAGGAACTCCTGTTCCTTGGGGATGCTCATCGTGTCGGTCATTTCTTCCCTCTCTTCGGGATCACCGTAGTCAACGGTAGCCCTTGGTCCGTCACGTGCCAAGTTGTTTCGAGCTGGAGGAATCCACCAGGGCCAGCTAGCAGAGAGTCCCGGACCTGATAGGTTCCCCATTCGTTCGAGAATGTCCGCTTGATGTTGTCATTCGTGCTTACCGCATCCTCAAGGTGACGTTTGAGCGTGTCATGACCTTCAGGTGTGTCGTAAATGCGGAGCCTGCTCAGCTCGTCAATGTTCTGGTTCGAACGGTTTTCGTTGTGATCGCTGGACTTGACTTTGCCGAAGAAATATTTGAACTTGTTCGAGTCAATGTCGGCCCTGTTAGCCGGCTTGTCGCTGTTGGTTTTCTGTCCTTGTGCTGGGCCAGGACTCTCCCCGCTGCCTACAATTGCCGCACGATAAGCCGGCGATCCTGTTCTTTGCCTCGGTGCAGAGCTGAGAGGCTCGTTCTATTTCTGAGGTCGAGTGCTGCCAGCTCTCGAAAACCTCCGCGACTTCAGGATCGTTGCTCTCTGCGGCGACCGCGTAAAGTGATTGGGCCGCTTCCTCCAACAAGCTTTGAACTAACTGGAGTGCCTGTATCGGAAGTTGACTGGCTCTGTCTAATCCGTTGGCTACCTCTTCAACGCTCATACGCGCCTTTACAATCTGCTTGCGTACCCTTCTGCTGCTTGCGAGCTAGGTAGTCTGTCGATCACCGAGTGCGCTTGGAAGGATCTGGGGGTCTTCAGGTGTCTCCAGGGTGGTCCAGAGGGGTGCCGCCTGATCTGGTCTCTAGCCTGATCAGCGGCAACCTACGGACACCTCTGGGCTTGCGCCGGTAACCAAACTGTTAGCGGACAACAGAAAACCCGCCGGTTATCCGGCGGGCTCTGCGTTCGTGCAGTCTCTGACTCAACGGGGGTAATTCATACGCAGGGCGCCGTCCATCCGGATGACCTCGCCGTTGAGGTAGTCGTGCTCGACGATGTCCACTGCGAGCTGCGCGAAGTCACCGGGCGTGCCCAGCCGCTTCGGGAACGGCACGCTCTCGGCCAGCCCGGTGCGGAACTCCTCGCTAATGGTGGCCAGCATCGGCGTGTCCACGATGCCCGGCGCGATGGTCATCACCCGGATGCCGGACGAGGACAGGTCGCGTGCGGCCGGCAGCGTCAGGCTCGCCACGCCGCCCTTGGACGCGGCGTACGCGGCCTGCCCGATCTGCCCGTCGAAGGCGGCGACCGAGGCGGTGTTGATCATCACGCCGCGTTGGCCCTGCTGGTCGGGTTCCGTCTGGCCGATGGCGACCGCGGCCAGCCGCAGCACGTTGAAGGTGCCGATCAGGTTGATCTCGATGACCTTGCGGAACAGGTCGAAGTCGTGTGGGCCCTTGCGCCCGACGATCCGCGCCGACGGCGCGATGCCCGCGCAGTTCACCACGATCCGCAGCGGGTATTCGGCGCCGGCGGCCTGCTCGACGGCGGTCTGCACCTGGTCCGCGTCGGTGACGTCGGCGGCCGTGTAGGTGACGCCGTCAACGACCGGCGCCTTGGCTACCGCGTCCGGCAGGTCAACCGCGAACACGTGCGCGCCGCGCGACGCTAGTGCTCGGGCGGTGGCCGCGCCAAGGCCGGAAGCCCCGCCGGTGACGATCGCCGCGGTGTCGGTGATCAGCATCTGCTCGTTCCTTTGCGTCCGTTGCTGGTGTCCCGGCATGTTTAACACCTCGCAACGGTCGCAACCAGCACCGGACGCGGAACGGGCAGGCGGCGAAACGGCGGTCAGCGATGGCGGTGCACCTGTCGCTGCGAGGTCGCCTCGACGAACGCCAGCAGCGCGACCAGCGGCAGCGCGGCCAGCAACGCGAGGCCGACGAACATTGCGGCGATCCCGATCAGCTCCATGTCAAGAGCCTGGTCCGCGTGCCCGGCCCGGCGCGTCTGCCACCGGTGGCATTTTGCGGTCCGTCCGAGCGAAACCGCGATCACCGACCGTCGCCGCAACGCCCGCAATGCCTTGCTGGAAGCGTCATCCGTCTCGGTGCCGGATGACGGGAGATTCCCACGTAATCCAACTGCCACCTGCGGGAATGCGGGTGCGGAGGATTCGCCGTCGCCATCCGGGGATGGCGCAATTCCGTGCCGAACCGACCGCTTGCTAACGCTGCGTGGGCGGGCAGATCGCGTCGATGGCGTCCAGATCGGCCTGGGAAGGCCGCCACTGGCCGGCCGCGGCGTTCGCCCGGACCTGCTCCGGGGTGGTCGCGCCGCTGATCACCGAACCGACCACCTCCTGCGCCGCCAGCCACCCGACCGCCACCGCCGTCATCGGGAGATCCCGCTGTCCAGCGAAGGAGCGCAGCTGCTCGATGTGCTCCCACGGTGCGTCCGCCAGCATCTGGTTCCGGTTCGCCAACCGGCTGCCCGCGGGCGGCTCCTGGTCCTGCCGGTACTTGCCGGTGAGCAGCCCGTTGGCCAGCGGGAAGTACGGGATGATCCCGACGCCGAACCGTTTGCAGGCCGGGATTACCTCGCGCTCGGCATCCCGCGCCAGCAGCGAATAGTGGTTCTGCGCCGACACCGGCGTGGTCAGTCCGGCCGAGGACGCCGTCCACGACGCGTCGGCGAGCTCCCAACCCGCGAGGTTGCAGTGCCCGAGGTAGCGGATCTTGCCCTCGCGGATCAGGTCGTCGAGCACCGAGAGGGTTTCCTCCATCGGCGTCAACCGGTCCGGCCGGTGCAGCTGGTAGAGGTCGATCCAGTCGGTGCCCAGTCGCCGCAGCGACGACTCGACGGCGCGCCGCACGTAGCGCCGGGAACCGCGCGCGGTGAAGTCGGGGCCATTGCCGCCCTGCATGTCCATGCCGAACTTGGTGGCGATGATCGCGTGTTCGCGCCAGCCGGACAGCGCCTGCCCGAGCAGTTCCTCGCTGCGCCCGCGCGGCGAGCCGTACACGTCTGCCACGTCGAAGAAGGTGATCCCGGCGTCGAGCGCGGCGTCCACCACGGCCCGCACGCCGGCCAGGGACTCGGTGGCCGTTCCGGGGCGGCCGAGGTTGTTGCAACCGAGACCGACCGCGCTTACCACCAGACCGGATTCGCCCAGGCGTCGCTGTTCCACGGCTGGTGAGCCTAAACGCCGGATCACCGGCTCGTCACGCAGGACGTACGGCGCGTGAACGTTTGGCGAAGCAGGTTCCGCTGAGCGGGCGATGTGCCACGATTCGTGTTGCGGGGGGTCGTGCGAAGGGGTGTGGGGTTGGTGTTCGCCCGTCGAATCGTCGTAGTTGGCACCGGGTATGTCGGGTTGACGACCGGGGCGTGCCTGGCGTCGCTGGGGCACCGCGTGGTGTGCAGCGACGTCAACGCCACCAAAGTCGAGCAGCTTTCCCGTGGTGAGGTGCGGATCCACGAGCCCGGCCTGGCTGAACTGGTGCAGGAGGGGATCGCGGCCGGCCGGCTGGAGTTCGTGGTCGGTTCGGCCGGTGCCGTCGCCGAGGCAGAGGTCGTCTTCCTGTGCGTGCCGACCCCGATGGGGGCCGGGGGCGAGGCGGACCTGGCCGTAGTGGAGGCGGTGGCGCACGAGGTGCGCGAGCTGCTGCCCGCGGGATGCGTGCTGGTCACGAAGTCGACGGTGCCGGTGGGCACTTCGGCGCGGCTGCGCGATCTTCTCGGCCGCGAGGACGTCCCGGTGGTCAGCAACCCGGAGTTCCTGCGCGAAGGCTCGGCGGTGCACGACTTCCTGAACCCGGACCGGATCGTGGTCGGCTCGGACAGCCAGGATGCGGCGGAACGGGTCGCCGCTTTGTACGCGCGGCTCGGTGCGCCGACGGTGCTCACGGACGCGGCGAGCGCGGAGATGGTGAAGTACGCGGCGAACTGCTTCCTGGCGACCAAGCTCTCCTACGTCAACGCGATCGCGGAGCTCTGCGAGCGGTTGGGCGCCGACATCGCCGACGTGACGGAGGGGATGGGCTACGACCGCCGGATCGGTCAGTCGTTCCTGCAGCCGGGTCCGGGCTGGGGCGGCTCCTGCCTACCCAAGGACACCGCGGCGCTGCTGCAGGTGGCGGAGGCGGTGGACTTCGACTTCCCGCTGCTGCAGGCGACGATCTCGTCCAACGCGCAGCAGCGCGAGCGGATGGTGGCGAAGGTCGTCGAGGCTTGCGACGGTTCCCTCGACGGGGTGCGGCTCGGGCTGCTGGGCTTGACCTTCAAGGCGGGCACCGACGACCTGCGTGATTCGCCCGCGCTGGAGGTGGCGCGGCTGCTGGCAGCGCGTGGCGCGGAGCTGGTCGCCTACGACCCGGGGCTGCGCGGCGACGAGCTCGCGCTGCCGCCCGAGGTGGAGCTGGTGGACGACCCGTACCAGGCGGCGAAGGAAGCCGCGGTGCTGGTGCTGCTGACGGAGTGGCAGGAATTCCGGACGCTGGACTGGAACCGGGTGGCCGAGGTCCTGCAGGGCCCGGTGGTGGTCGACACCCGGAACCACCTGGACCCGGACGTCTTGCGCCGAGCGGGCCTGTCCTGGCGAGGTGTCGGCCGAACCCCGGTCGCGGGCGGGCCTGTCTGATTGCCAGGTTTGTCGAACTCGTTCTGCCCAGCGGTGCGGGTAGCGGCTCCCCTCCGGGAGTTGTTCGCACTCTCCGGCGTGTCGTGGCGCGCGACACGCCGGAGGGCCGCAACTTCCACTGAAATTGCGGCGGTGCGCGCCGTCGGGGACTGCCCTCGCCGATAGCCGCCTTGGGCCGCGCTGAAGCAGGCGAAATCGGAATCCCTTCCCACCGGGAGCGCCTTCGGACGGCTTGGGCCGGGCGCGGCAGATGCCTTCGCTTCAGGCGTCGTTCGTGAGGGTGGCGGCGGCCTAAGGTAGTTGACGTGTTTACGACTCGCCCGGAACTCGCCGGCACGCGCGGGATGGTCGCTTCCACACACTGGCTCGCCTCCGCGGCGGGAATGGCGGTGCTGGAGGACGACGGGAACGCCTTCGACGCCGCGGTCGCCGCCGGGTTCGTCCTGCAGGTCGTCGAACCACACCTCAACGGCCCGGGCGGCGAGGTCCCCGCCCTGTTCACCACCGCCGACGACCCGCGTCCCCGCGCGCTCTGCGGTCAGGGCCCGGCGCCCGCCGCCGCGACCATCCGCCATTACCGCGACGAGCTGCGCCTCGATCTAGTGCCCGGCACTGGATTCCTGGCCACCACCGTGCCGGGCGCCTGGGACGGCTGGCTGCTCTTGCTGCGCGATCACGGCACGAAGACGCTGCGCGAGGTCCTGGAACACGCGATCGGATACGCCCGCGGCGGCTTCCCGATCGTGGACCGGATCAGCACCACCATCGGCACGGTCCGCGACATGTTCGCCGAGCATTGGCCCACCTCCGCCCAGCTCTGGCTGACCGGCGGCGCCGCGCCGAAGCCGGGCAGCGTGCTCAAGAACCCGGCGCTGGCCGACACCTGGGAGCGGCTGCTGGCCGAGGGCGAGGCGGCAGGCCCCGGTCGCGAGGCGCAGATCGACGCGGCCCGCCATGCCTGGTCGCACGGTTTCGTCGCCGAAGCGGTCGAGAAGTTCGTGCGTACGCCGCACCGGGACAACTCCGGGCGGGACCACGCGGGCGTCATCACCGCGCAGGACATGGCCGAATTCGAGGCGGGCTACGAGACGCCGCTGACCGTCGACCTGCCCGGCGGCTGGACCCTTGCGAAGTTCGGCATCTGGTCCCAGGGGCCCGTGCTGGCGCAGCAGCTGCGCATCCTGGAGGGCCTGGCCGACCGGATCAACTACGTCGACGGCGTCGCCGACGCGGGCACCGTGCACGTCGCGGTCGAGGCGGCCAAGCTCGCCTTCGCCGACCGCGAAGCCTGGTACGGCGACTCCGCCGATCCCGGTGTTCTCGACGACCTGGTGTCCCGCGACTACGCCGCCGCCCGCCGAGCGCTGATCGGCGACCGCGCCTCGCTGGAGCTGCACCCCGGCTCGCCGGGTGGTCGCAACCCGATCCTGGCCGCGCACGTCGCCGAAGGTCGCGGGGTGGACGGCCTGACGGATCCCAGCGGCGTCGGCATAGGCGAGCCCACGGTGTCGCCGATCGGGGAGAGCCGTGGCGACACGGTACACGTTGATGTGGTCGACCGGTGGGGGAACCTGATCTCGGCGACGCCGTCCGGTGGTTGGCTGCAATCCTCGCCGACCATCCCCGAGCTGGGTTTCTGCCTCGGCAGCCGAGCCCAGATGTTCTGGCTGGACCGGGACCTGCCGAACTCCCTGGCCCCGGGCAAGCGGCCCCGGATCACGCTGAGCCCGTCGCTGGCGCTGCGCGGCGGCGTCCCGACCATGGCGTTCGGCACGCCGGGCGGCGACCAGCAGGACCAGTGGCAGCTGTGCTTCTGGCTGGCGCACGTCCACTGTGGACTGAACCTGCAGGAGGCGATCGACGCACCCGCCTGGCACACCGCAGCGTTCCCGGGGTCCTTCTACCCGCGGGCCTGGGAACCCGGCCGGGTCGTCGCGGAGTCCCGGCTCGGCGCGGCGACCCTCGCCGAGCTGGGACGCAGGGGCCACGACGTGCTCGACGCGGGCCCCTGGGCCCTCGGCCGCCTGTCAGCGGTCTCCCGGGACCCGGACACGGGTCTGCTGCGAGCTGCGGCCAACGCCCGAGGAGCCCAGGGCTACGCCGCCGGCCGCTGATCGCTTAGAACCCGCGGCGGTTCACACTGCGAGGGTGGGCCAAGGCGGCTACGCCGCCTGCGGCAGCCTCGTGGGACTTCCAGCGTCGCGGCTGCGGAACATCGCCACCGGTTTGGCCGAGGACGGCAGCGGGTGGCAGAAGCCCGCGGCTGCGGTCGAGGCGAAGGCAAGCGCGACCGGCCGCGAGCGCGGCTGGACACGCGGATCGTGCGCACCGGACTGGTCGCGTGGTCGGTGCGGACCCGTTCCGCGGCGTCCTGGTGGCCGTTCATGGTGTCCACGATCTATCTCGCTGCTTGAGCGGTGCGCAAACCGTCCATGAGAAGCATTTCACCTTTGGGGACGCAGTTGTCCACAGCTTGTGGACAACTGCGTCAACGGCGGTTTCATCTGCGGAAACACCTGTTTGTGTGACTAGTTGTGCACAGCTGTGGAGAAAGTTGTCCACAGCTGTGTACAAGTCCTCAGCGGCGGGTGCTGACCAGCACCAGCCCGACGCCGATGAGTCCGACACCGCACCACGACGCGACGCCCAGCCGTTCCCCGACGACGAGCACGCTCAACAGCGCCGCCACCACCGGCTCCAAAAGACTCAGCGTCGTCGCGACGCTGGTCGAGGTGTGGCGCAGCCCCGCGCCGAACAGCACATACGCCAAGCCCATCGGGATCACCGCGAGGTAGGCCCCGACCACCAGCCCGGACGCGGAACCGAACAGCGGGCCGCCGGTGAACGCGAGAACCGGCAGCAGCACCACAGCGCCGGTGCCGAACACCGCGCCCATCACCGCGCGCGACCCGTGTCCGCCGCGCATCTTCCGAGCGGCCGCCCACGAGTACACGACGTACGCGGCGCCGCCGAGCAAGCCGAGCAGTGCACCGAGCACGGCATCAGTGCCAACACCGGTCTCGCCGCCGCCCGTGATCAACAGCAGGCCGAGCACCGAAACCGCCGCGGCCAGCGCCCATCGGCGGTCCAGCCGGACACCATCGACGACGCGTTCCAGGATCGCGGCGAACACCGGCGCTGAGCCGAGCGTGACGACGGTGCCGATGGCGACCCCGGCGAGCGCCATCGAGGAGTAGAACGCCAGCGGGTAGACCGCCACCGCCAGGGCACCCACGACTAGCAGCCCGGTCCGCCCGGACCGCAGCACGGGCAGCGCGGACCGTCCCGCGACGGCGAGCAGCAGGATGCCGCCGATGCCCATGGTGGCGGCCCCGATCGACAGCGGACTCGCGTCGGCAGGGGCGAAGCTGGCGGCCGTTCCGGTGGTGCCCCACAGGACGGCCGCGAGCAGCACCGGCAGCGGGCCGGAGAGGAAGCTGCGAACAGGAGCGGGTGCGGTGAGCAATTGATCGGACACAGTGAACTCTTCCGTTCGCGAAACCAGCAGGACTCGTCGAACGGGCGCGCGTCAAAGGACCCCTGGCAGTTTCAATTGAAACTGCGGTTCCGTCGGGGTGCTGGAGGTTCGCCGCCCGTCAGCGGGACGGCGGCGGCAGAACGCGGTGCCAGTGCGAGTTCACAGCGCCCACCCTAACCGCAGGGACGGTCCCGCCGAAACGGGCGACCACGGGTGAGCTCCGTCGCCCTGCCGGTACCCCGAGCTCTCGGTAACGTCGCTGGCCCGGACGTTTCTCCTGGGAGGACCCCGATGGCGATCCTGCACACCGACATCCCGATGCGGGCGCAGGTCGACGCGCTGCTGACCGCCCGCGAGCCCGTCAGCGTCTCGCTGTACGTGCCGACCGGCCCGGCATCCAGCGGCGATGCCGAGCGCATCGAGCTGAAGAACCTCGCCGGGCATGCGATCGAGCAGCTCCGGCAGGCGGGCACCGCCAAGGAGGACATCGCGGGAGTCACCGAACACCTGGCCGACCTGGCCGAGGACGAGGAGTTCTGGCGCTTCCAGGCCCGCAGCCTGGCGCTGTTCGCCACCCCGAAAGCACTGACCACCTTCCGGCTGCCGAACCACCTAAACGCTGCAGTCGAGGTGTCCGACCGGTTCCACCTCAAGCCGCTGCTGCGCTCGGTCACCTTCCCGCAGACCGCGCTGCTGCTGGCGCTCGCGCAGAACTCGGTGCGGCTGCTGGAGGTCGTGCCCGAGATGGACCCGGTGATCGTCGACGTGCCCGGGATGCCGGCGGACGTGGTCAGCGCGGTGGGCAAGGAGTCGCTCACCGACCGCTTGCCGCGCCGCCGGTTCCAGGGCAGCGAGGGGCAGAAACTCCGGATGCGCCAGTTCGCTCGCCAGGTCGACCGCGCGATGCGGCCGGTGCTGCGCGGCGATGTGCCGCTGATCCTGGCCGCGACCGAGCCGCTGCAGAGCATCTTCCGGTCGGTCAGCACCGCTTCGGAGCTCGCCCCGGTCGGCCTGACTGGCAATCCGGAGGAGAGCAGCGACCGCGAGCTGGCGTCGGCGGCCCGCGACGTCCTCGACGACCTGCACGCCGACCGGCTGCGCGAGCTGCACGGGCTGTTCGAGCAGCGCACCGGGCAGGGCCGGGCGGTCACCGACATAGCCGACGTGGCCCGGCACGCGACCATGGGCGCGGTCGACACGGTCTTCGTCGACATCGACGACGTGGTGCCGGGCTACATTGACGAAGCGGGTGCGGTGACGTTCGAGGAAGCCGACGACGCCGTGTCCTACGGCGTGGTGGACGAGATCGCCCGCCGGGTCTGGCTCACCGGCGGCCGGGTCCTGGCGGTGCGCCGCGACGACATCCCGGGCGGCGGAGAAACGGCTGCGATCCTCCGCTACCGTCCCTGACCAGCACCGTTCACCGGCCGGGCGGGGGCAGGGTCCGCCCCGTGCACCAAGCGGTGGTGGTCGTGTCGATGATGTCGTCGAGCCTGCCCCGGGGATGCTCACCAGATCGCTGATCTGCCGGTTGATGCGGTCGCGCTCGACCATCACATGAGGAGTTTCATCTTCTCGCCGGCGAGATCCCAAGTTCCAATTGAAACTGCGGGCGAGCCGTCCACGGCCGCGCCGCGCCACAAAAGGCCGAACCGGCGGCGAGTCACCCGATCGGGGCGCTAGCCTGCTGTGGGATTTTCCTACGCGGTGAGGAACCGGATGGACAAGCGGCTGATCGACTGGACCGGCGAGCGCTGCGTGCCGTGGACCGACGACGTACAGGTCGTCTACGAGCACTACCACCGCTACGCCCTCGCAGCCCGCTTCGTGCGCGGCAAGCGGGTGCTCGATCTCGCCTGCGGCGAGGGCTACGGCGCGGCGCTGCTGGCCGCCGAAGGCGCCGAGGTGGTCGGCGTGGACATCGACCCGACCACGGTCGAACACGCCCGGCACAACTACGGCAGCCGCGACGTCAGCTTCCGGGTCGGCTCGATCACCGACCCCGAACTGCTCGCCGACGCCAAGCCCTTCGACGTGATCGTGTGCTTCGAAGCGATCGAGCACGTCAAGGACCACGACGCCGTTGTGAGCCTGGTCAAGTCCCGGCTCGTCCAAGGTGGACTGTTTCTGAGCAGCACCCCGGACATGGCCGTCTACTCGCACGAGCACGGCAACGACAACCCGTACCACGTCAAGGAACTCACCGCGAAGCAGTACGAAACGCTGCTGGAGGGCGCGTTCCGGCACGTGGCCGTGCTGAAGCAGAACGTCACCGTCGGATCGCTGCTCACCCCCGCCGACCACGGCGACCCGGACACCGCGATCGAAGGCGTCCGGCTGCAGACCATCGAAGGCCGCGACGGCGAATGGGCCGTCCGGCAAGGCGTCCCGCACACCTACCTGTTGGGCATCGCCTCCGACAAGCACCTGCCGAACCTGCCCGCCGCCGCGTTGCTGACCGACGCCGACCTCACGCTCATCCGCCGCGGCGGCGACGTCACGCCGATAATCGAACAACGCGACGCCGCGGTCGCGGACGTGGCCAAACTCCACGAGCTCTATCAGCGCAGCCGCGTCGAATCCGAAGAGCTCAAGAGCGCCATCAGCCGGCTCGAAGAACTGCGCAAAGACGAAGAGCACCGCGCCGACCAGAGCGTCCGCGAGCAGGCGAAGCTGCGAGCCGAACTGGACCGCGTCGGCGGCGAGCTGCACGAGAGCCAGCGCAGCGCGCAGCGCGACGCCGCGCGCATCGAGTGGCTGCGCGACACAGTCGCGCGGCTCGAAGGACGCGTAGCGGACGCCGAGCGGCAAGCGGTGGAGCTCGGCGCGGCGAACGCGGAGCTGGCGGCGCAGAACTCCGCGCTGGTGCAGCGCGCGGTGGCGAAGTACCGGAAGGTCGTCGAGCGCGTAGCGCCGCGCGGCACCGCGCGGCGCGATGCGTACGAGATCGCGCTCGGGCGCAAGCCCGGCGTGCCGCAGGCCGAAGAGGCGGTCGAGACCGGTCCGCTTCCCGTGCCGCACAGCGACAAACCGCTGGTCAGCGTGATCGTGCCGGTGCACGGCAAATGGCCCTACACCCGGCAGTGCCTGCGGTTCCTCGGCGGGCACGTGGTGTCCGTGCCGTTCGAGGTGATCGTCGTCGACGACGCCTCGCCGGACGACAGCGCCGAGAAGCTCGCCGCATGCGAAGGTGTCCGGCTGGTCCGCGCCGAACGCAACCTCGGGTTCATCGGCGCCTGCAACCTCGGCGCCGAGCATGCGCGCGGCGAATACCTGTTCTTCCTGAACAACGACGCCGAGGTCACTGAGTCCTGGCTGGACATCCTGATGGACACGATCCGCGGCGACGAACGCATCGGGCTCGTCGGCGCCAAGCTGGTCTACCCGGACGGCCGGTTGCAGGAGTGCGGCGGCATCGTGTGGTCCGACGGCAACGGCTGGAACTACGGCCGCAACACCGAGCCCGGCGGCGCCGAGTTCAATGTGGTGCGCGACGTCGACTACTGCTCCGGCGCGGCGATCCTGGTCCGCACCAACGTCTTCCGGCAGGCCGGCGGCTTCGACACTCGGTACGCGCCCGCCTACTACGAGGACACCGACCTGGCGTTCGCGGTGCGCGCGGCCGGCTACCGGACCCTGGTGCAGCCCAAGGCCGTCGTCGTGCACCACGAAGGCGTGTCCAACGGCACCGACCTCAGCACCGGGGTGAAGAAGCACCAGGAGCTAAACCGCAAGGTGTTCGTGGAGAAGTGGGCCGACACGCTGGCCGCCGAACACCTGCCAGAAGCCTCGCCGCGCAACCTCTGGCTCGCGCGGCAACGCGGCACCCGCGGGCACCACGGGCCGATCGTGCTGGTGAAGGACCACCAGGTGCCGCGCCCGGACTTCGACTCCGGTTCCGTGCGGATCCGCCGCGTGCTGGAGCAATTCGTTCAGCTCGGCTGCCGGGTGGTGTTCTTCCCCGGCAACCACGCGCGCCTGGAGCCCTACACGACGCAACTGCAGCAGCTCGGCGTCACGGTGCTGCCCGAACCCGAACTGCAGCAGGCGTTCCTGCACGAGGCGGGCTCGGAGATCTCGCTGGCACTGCTGTCCCGCCCGCAGGTCGCGTGGAGCCTGGTCGAGGAACTGCGCACCTGCGCGCCGCAGGCGGTCATCGCCTACGACACCGTCGACGTGCACTTCCTCCGGCTGGAGCGGCAGGCCGAGGTCGCCGAGCAGCAGGGCGACCCGGTGCGGGCGGAAGCGCTGCGGCGCAAGGCCTTCGCGTCGCGGCAAATGGAGCTCGGGCTTACCCGTTCCTGCGATGTCACGCTTGTGGTGTCCGAGGCCGAGCAGGTGCTGCTTCGCGAGCTGGTCCCGGACGCCGACGTGCGGGTGCTGTCCAACGTGCACGAGGTCGACTGGAGCCCGGCGAAGCCGGACGGGCGCAAGGACTTGCTGTTCGTCGGCAGCTTCGACCACCCGCCGAACGTCGATGCCGTGCGCTGGGCGGTGCGAGAGATCATGCCGCTGGTGCGGGAGAAATGCCCGGACGCGGTGCTGCACGTCGTCGGCAGCAACCCGACCGACGAGGTCCGGGAGCTGGCCGGGCGAGGCGTGCAGGTGCACGGCTGGGTCGCCGAACTGGAGCCGCAGTACGCGGCGAGCCGTGTGACCCTCGCGCCGCTGCGGTTCGGCGCCGGCGTCAAGGGCAAGGTCGGCGAAAGCCTCAGCCTCGGGGTGCCGGTGGTCGGCACGACGGTGGCGATCGAGGGCATGCACCTGGTGAACGGCGCGCACGTGCTGGCCGCCGACGATGCGGAGGGACTGGCGGAGGCGGCGGTCCGGCTGCTCACCGACGACGACGCCTGGAAGCGGCTGGCGGAGGCGGGCAAGGCTGGCATCGCGGCCCAGTTCGGGCCGGACGTCTCCCGAGCTGCCCTCCGTGACCTCCTCGCCACCACCGACTACGAGGCCTGACGCACCCGGTCCCCCGCAATTTCAATTGGAAATCGGACCTTCGATTTACATTGAAATTGCGGGGAACGCACGTTCGAGTCAGTCGCGGACCGTCGGCGGCAGGTGGTTGACCTGCTTGTCGAGGACCGCCTTGAACGCCTTCTGATCCGACGAGCCGCTGACGTCGATGATGATCGCCCAGTTGTGCGCGACGTAGGCGGTGCGGAACGTTCCGCCGGTGTTGACCACCTTCACACCCTGGAAAGACAGCTTGTCCATTTCGGACAGACCCTGCTGGGCGGCGAGGTACTTGTCGACCACGCCCTTGGCGGCGTCGGAGTTGGGCATCTGCAGCGCGAGCAGCGTCGTCTTCGGGGTCGTGCCCTCGGTGCCGTTAAACCAGCCGTCGACCAATCCGCCCTGGATCGCGGAGTCGAGCACACTCTTCGGCTG
Organism: Saccharopolyspora sp. NPDC000995; assembly: GCF_053599315.1. Classification (NCBI taxonomy): domain Bacteria; kingdom Bacillati; phylum Actinomycetota; class Actinomycetes; order Pseudonocardiales; family Pseudonocardiaceae; genus Saccharopolyspora; species Saccharopolyspora sp. NPDC000995. Next base: position 138,321 of record NZ_JBSFLZ010000001.1, on the reverse strand, counting down.
CAGAAGGCCGCCCTTGGCGCCCTTCAGGCTCGGCAGATCCAGCGCCCCGCTCCACGGGTGCGCCGGGCCGGACACCGTGACCAGAGTCTCCTGCGAGCTGGCCGGCGGGTTCGCCCTCGGAGGCGGCGGCGCGGGCAACTCCTGGGTCTGCACCGGGGGCGGCGGTGGCGCGGCGGTCGGCTCGGTCGGCGTGTTGCTGCTGGAGGTGAAGTAGAGGATCCCGGCGACGATCACGCCGACCAGCAGCACGCCGCCGATGGACAGCCCGGCGATCAGCTTGCCCTTGCCGGATTTGCTCGCGGACTCGAACACCTCGGGGCCTTGTCGCATCCACGACGCGTCGCCGCGGTCCGGCGTCCCCGGCAGGTCGTCGCCCCAGGGAGTGCCGGTGCTTTCGACGGCGCCCCAACCCTGCTGTGGCCCCCACTGCGGCTGCTGCACCTGGCCCCACTGCGGCTGCTGGCGGAGGTTGACGACCTGGGTGCTGTCGGAGTCGCTCGGCGGCTGGGCCTGCTGCTGCTGCACAAGCGGGTTGAGCACGACCCGCGTGGCTTCTTCGGCCGCACGACCTTGTTGTTGCGGCTGCTGCTGTGGGGTGGTCTGAGAGGCAGCGTCTCCCCAGCTGAACGCCGCCGGGAACGGGTTGGGCTGCTGCGGTGCCTGCTGCTGGGGGAATCCGCCGGAGGGCGGGCCTGCTTGCGGTTGCTGCTGCGGGAATCCGCTGGAGGAAGGACCCACCTGCGGTTGTTGCTGCGGGAATCCACCGGGCGGCGAGCCTGCATGCGGTTGCTGCTGCGGGAACTCGCCGGATGGCGTGTTCGCTTGCGGCTGCTGCTGCGGGAATCCGCCCGAAGAAGGCCCGTTCTGTCCGTTCTGGGCCCGAGCGAGCACGGCGTCTCGCCGCTGGCGGTACTCCTCAGCGGAAATCCGCCCCGCCGCGAGTTCGGCGTCGAGATTCTGCAGCTCGTCTTGCCAGGTCACCGATGCGCCCTTCTCAGTTTTGCGAACGCCCCCAATTGCGATCGACCGCCATTCTGGCACCCGCAAGGGGGAACGGGGGGCACCGGCCGGATAACGATCCGACTCGGAGTCTGGCCGCAGCGGGCTACGAGAAGGTATTAGGTCCACAACCTTCATGTCCCGAGCTAGGCTACCCAGCGTTGACTTCTCCGGCCGGGGACACGACTTGATGGGGTGATCTGGGTGGGTGACGCGCGGGTCGTCCACACTCACCCGGAGTCGTTCGCCGAGCCGAACCACGGATTCGCCTGGATTCGCATGATCGGCGCGCTCGCGGTCATCTACGGACACAGTTCGCCGCTGGCCGGAACGGGCGACCTGTTCCCGGCGGACTGGCCTGTGCAGCCAGACGAGGGCGTCCTGATGGGCTTCTTCGCGATGAGCGGCTTCCAGATCACGGAGAGCTGGATCCGAGATCCCCATCCGGGCAGGTTCGCCGCGAAGCGCATTCTGCGGCTGTGGCCGCCGATGCTCACTGTTTCGCTGACGCTGGCGCTGATCATCGGCCCGATGGTCACGACTTTGTCCGTCGGCGACTACTTCGCGGCCAACGGCACCTGGGGCTACGTCGTCAACAACGCCGGTCTGCTCACGCTCAAGCACGAGCTGCCGGGCGTGTTCGTGGACAACCCGTGGCCGAACGCGGTGAACGGGTCGTTGTGGACGCTGCCGATGGAGCTGCTGGCCTACGCCGCGCTCTACGCGCTGTTGCTGCTCGGCGCCGGGAAGCACAGGTACCGCTGGCTGGCGGTCGTGGCGCTGATCGGGATCATCACGTGGGACCGGTACCTGGAGGAGCTGCCGGGCGCGGAGTCGGCGGGATCGTTGCTCAGCGTGCCGGTCGAGTCGCTGGTGGCGTTCCTGGTCGCCTTCGCCTTCGGCGTGGTCCTCAACCTGTACCGGATCCCGCTTTCGCCGCTGGCGGCCAGCGGCGGCCTGGTGTTGCTGGTACTGATGCCCAACAGCATCACCGGGTCGTTCTGGATGACCTTCGCGGTCAGCTACGCGGTGGTCGTGACCGGGCACTTCTGGCCCTCGCGGCTGACGGTGCCGGGGGTGTGGGTCAACGGCAGTTACGGCGTGTACGTGTGGGGTTTCCCGATCCAGCAGCTGCTGGCGATGGCCGGGATCCGCAACCAGTGGTTGATGCTGATCTGCGCCGCCCCGCTGACCTACTGCGTCGGCACGCTGTCGTGGAAGTTCATCGAAGAACCGACGATGAAGCTGCGCCACTACCTCACCCCTGCCCAGAAGAAGAAGGAACCGGAGCGGTCGGAGGACGACCTCGGCGAGCCCGAAGACCTCGACGATTCCGAGGATCCGGACGACTTCGAACACCCGGAAACGGACGACTGGGACCAACGGGACGACAACCGGGCGGCGCGCTTCGACGATCCGGACGAGCCCCGAACGGCTCGCGAGGCGCCGACCATGCGCCGACCGCTGCCCCGCCCACCGCGACCTAACCGCGACGGCGCTGCCCCGGAACCCCCGACCAAGCTGACCCCGGCCCGCCCCGGGGCGGACCGGGCCCGCCCGGCACGTCCGCTCCGCCGCGCGAGCACCCCGTCGGAGCGCACTCAACGCCCCACCGCTGCGCCGAACGGCGCTGCGCACGGGGGAAGCTCCCGAATGGGGGCGTCGAATGACGCCCCGAGCATCGGCATCCCGCCAAACGGCACTCCGCGCGCGCTGAACGATGCGCCGCGCCCCACCACCCCGCCGAAGGGCACACCGGTCAACCACGACCGCGCTAACGGCGCGCCTCGGCACGGCAGCGCTGACGGCCCGAACGCGGTCCGGCTCAACGGGCTTCCCATGAACGGCACGGAGCCGCCGCTCGGTCGGCCATCCGCTCGAACCCGCCGCTGGGCCGAGGGCCCGCCCGCTGTGCCCTCGGAGGACTCGGTGCTGTCCAAGCGGCTGTCCGGGGACTTGGACTTGGACTCCGGCCAGACCTCCGTGGACCGCCCGGCCGTTCGCGGCACCGGTGGTCGGCGCGCCCGCCCGGAACCACCGCCGGCGCCGGAAGAGGAGACCCGGCCGGTCCGTACCAAGCGGCAGGACTGCCCGTAGCGCACGCGTACCCTCGGGTGTATGGCGCTTTTCGGTGACAAGACCAGGTTGATCGACCCGGCCGAGGCCCTGCCGGGTCGCTCCACCCCGCTCCCGGTGGCGGAGTCGCACGCGGTGTTCCCGGACCGGCGCATCCTGCCGCCGTTCCCGGAGGGCTACGCCACCGCGGTGGTCGGCATGGGCTGCTTCTGGGGATCAGAGCGAACTTTCTGGTGCACCGAGGGCGTGTGGTCGACGGCAGTGGGCTACGCCGGCGGCTTCACCGCGAACCCGACGTACGAAGAGGTGTGCTCGGGCTTGACCGGCCACACCGAGGCCGTCCTGGTGGTCTTCGACCCGGCCGCGATCAGCTACCAGCAGGTCTTGAAGGTCTTCTGGGAGAACCACGACCCGACCCAGGGCATGCGCCAGGGCAACGACATCGGCACCCAGTACCGCTCGGCGATCTACTACGCGGATGACCAGCAGAAAGCCGAAGCGGAAGCGAGCGCGCAAGCGTTCCAGAAGGCTCTGACCGAAGCGGGCCTGGGCCAGATCACGACGGAGATCGCACCGCTGAAGACCTTCTACTACGCGGAGACGTACCACCAGCAGTACCTGTCGGAGGCCAAGAACCCGAACGGCTACTGCGGTCTCGGTGGCACCGGGGTCTCCTGCCCGGTCGGCCTGGGTGTCCCGGGCGAGGGCTGAGCACGGTCGGCTCGATGGACGAGGACGGGGCCCGTGCCGGTTGGTCGGCACGGGCCCGTCGTGATTTCACGAATAGCCGCTCCGGGCGTGCCGTTCAGCCGTCCTGGCCTTGAGAGTCCTGGCCCTGGGCGTGGGCTTGCGCGGGGCTGCCGTCTTCGGAGTGCGCCACCGAGGATGCCGAGGCGCCCTGCTCGGAGGTCCCGTTCTGCCCGGATGTGGCGTTCTGGCTGGTCATCTGCTGCAGGAGCGAGGCGGGATCGAAGGGCGCTTGTTCGGCCGCGGCGATTCCGGCGCAACCCAATCCGCACAACCCCGTAAACAGCACCCCGACGATGAAACGACGCATGGAACTACCTCCGTGAACGAAGTGGACGATGCCGCACAGGAGAAGATCACATTGGCCGTAAACCCGCTTCTCTCATCACCTCAAAGAAGCCAGCGGTTCCCAATTTCGAGGGAAGCCGGAACAAGAACCCCACCTGATCAAGCGACCGGTCTCAAAACCCGGCCACAAGCTTGGCCAAAACCCGATCAAACCGGACCAAATGCCACTTGATCAGCGGCGACACCAACTTGCAAGACCCCGGTAAAACAAGAACCATCAACCCATGACGGACCACGTGTATCGCGTGACAGAAGTAGTGGGCACATCAACGAAAGGAGTGGACGACGCAATAAAAAAGGCGATCGGCAGAGCCTCCCAAACCCTAAGGAACATAGACTGGTTCGAGGTCGGAAACGTAAGGGGTCACGTGGAGGACAACGAACTGGCCCACTACCAAGTAACCCTGAAAATAGGCTTCCGCCTGGAATCCTAAAAGCCCAAACCAACCGACAGCCGAAGGCTGGAGGCCAGCGCCACTCAAGCGGCTGGGCGGGCTACTGGGGTCGCTGAGCGGCCCGGGAAACGCTCCCCAGCAGGGAGCCAACGAAACCGCAGCAACCGCTGCGCGGGGTTTGGGGGAGTCACTCCCCGGTGGAAATGGCTAAGGAGCCAAGGTCGAACGAAGTCGACACGAGGCTCCCAGCTTTGAGCGGATGACGGGACTCGAACCCGCGACCCTCACCTTGGCAAGGTGATGCGCTACCAGCTGCGCTACATCCGCGTATTCAGCGCCCTGTTGGGCTGTTGTTGACTACTTTAGCCCATCGTTGCGGTCCCGTTCACCGGGGGGACCTATCGGGTTGGGGAGGAGACCGCCCGGGTCGGGGTGATGCGCAGCAGGACGCGGTGTTCTTCCTGCATGGCCTGGCGATATGCGGCCCAGTCCTCGTGTTCGCCGGAGATGCTGCGGTAGTACTCCTCCAGGAGGGGGAGTGCGGCGGGGAGCTCGACGATCTCGACGGTGCCTTCGACCTGGATCCAGCGGCCGAAGAACTGGTCTGGCAGGACGCAAAGCCATGCGCGGGGGTCGCGGCGCAGGTTGCGCACCTTGGCTGCGCCAGCGACAGTGCTGACAGTGACGTGTCCGGCGCTGTCCGTGGTGGTCAGCACCGGTGTCATCTGGGGTGTGCCGTCGGCGCGGAGCGTGCTGAGCACGGCGCGGTGCTGGTTGCCGATCACTTCGCGGGCGTCGTCGAGATCCACTGCGACCTCCGTGCGATGACTGGTGACAGCCGTGGTCCGGGGGGTCCACGGTAGCGATTGCGCTGGTCGCGCGGAATTCGCCGCGGCTGGTCGTTGGGGGGAGTTCATGGGGATGGGTGAGGACGTCGCTGGGGGGCCGTTGCCGCACGACCGGGTGCTGCTGGCGCGGTTGCGGGCGGGGGATGATCTCGCTTATGGCGATCTGTACCTGCGGCACGCGCCTGCGGTGCGGCGGTTCGCGTTGAGCATGCCGCAACCCGGTATCGACGTAGACGACGTGGTCGCCGAGGTGTTCTTGCGCACATTGCGTGCGGTTCGCGCCGGGTACGGGCCGCGCGATGCGATCCGCACCTACTTGTCGACGGTGGTGCGGCGGGTGCTGTGGGAGTGGGCGGCGGCTCGCCGGGCCGAGCTGATGAACGCCGATGAGCTGGGCGAGCACGCGCCACGGCAGCGCGATCACCAGTCCGTGCAGGCTGAGGGGGAGTTGCTGGCCCGCGCGTTCCACCGGCTGCCCGCGCGTTGGCGGGAGGTCCTGTGGTGGACCGAGGTGGAGGGGCATCGGCCGGCCAGCCTCGCCGGTCAGCTGGGGCTGACCCCGAACGCGACGGCGGTGTTGGCGCATCGGGCGCGCCGCGGGTTGCGGGAGGCTTACCAGCATGCGGCGGAGTTGCCGGCCGCGGGCTGCTTGCGCCGCGCTTGATGGGGCGGCGGGTTCGGGGTTGGCTGGACGCCGCTCATGATCGACAATGGGAACGTTCGGGGCTCGACTATCACCCGTCGGGCCCATGACGCACGCGGTACCGTTGCTCCACGCTCGGTGACCGATGGGTTCGAGTGGCGAGACGATGTTCCGAAGCGACCAGCCCGGGTGGGCGGGGAGGCGACGATGAACCGGGTGGTGCGGGGTTCCGACGGCCGGCAGTGGACGATCAAGGCGAGCCTTGAATGGTCCAACCCGATCGCGGCGGACGAGTTCGAGCACGACGTCAACGGGGGTTCGGCGCCGGCGATCCTGATGGGCGCGCTGTTCCTGTTCCTGGTCGTGATGTTCGTGGTTTGGACGCCGACCGAGGTGTACGTGCCGAGATGGTTGATCTTGCTGCTGATCGCGGGCGTGCTGTTCTTCCCGGTCCGCTGGGTGCTGCGGCGCCCGTGGACGGTCACTGCGGCCACCCCGGGCGACCACGACGAGAACCCGCCGGAGACCTGGGTGGGTGTGGTGCGCGGTTTCTTCGACGTGCGCCAGGAAATCTCCTCGGTGGCCCGGCACATCGAGTTGTACGCGGAGCCGGACATGAACGGCGGCCTCCAGCCGGTGGAGTAGCGATTTCACCGAGCGTTTCAGCCTCGATGGGAACCGGCATGCCGGTTCCCATCGAGGTTTTTTATCCTGATCTTGGCTGGTCAGGGGGTGTGGACACCGGTGGTGGGGGTGTGGGTCGGCTGGTCAGGACCATGATCATTGAGCCAGGACGGCGGCGTGACGATCACGCTCAACCAGATGTACGGAGAATTGCAGGCGATGCACGGAGAAGTCCGTGAAATGCGAACCGAGCTGCGCGCCGGGCCGCAAACCGTTTCCGACCACGAAACCCGGCTGCGCACCCTTGAGTGCAAGGTGTGGGCCGCTGCCGGCGCGGCCGGGACCTCGGAGCGATCCTGACCGCCCTATTGGCCGCTTACACCAAGAATTTTGGGATGTGATCACATGGCCTGGCGCGTCGCACGCAGTCTGGAAACCCTGGGCGAGCAGTTCAACGCCGCGTACCCGAATCGAAGGAAAACGAGCGATGGCGGTATCGGCGATGCCGCGCACGCCTCCGATCGTCCGATCACACCCGTGGTACATCGTCGACGGCATCTGCGTTGCCACCGCCCGCGATTTCACTCACGACCCGGCCGCCGGGCTGGACATCGACCGGATCACCGACGAGCTCGCCGCGAGCCGCGACCCGCGAATCAAGTACCGGGAACGGTACTTCTGGTGGCGCTGCTGGGGCATGACCACCTCGCTGGCGAACCACAATGGTTCGAGACCGCGGAAGAAGTCAGGCCCGGCGCACTCCGGACCGGCACGTCGACGCCTCCATCGACCAGGCCCGCCTGAAAGCGGCATCCTGAAACTTGACACAGACATCAAGAAGCCCGCGACCAAAGATCGCTAGGCGGCTGACCGAGCGGCCGGTGTCCCATCCGGACCCACCGAATGGGACGCCGCGGTGTCATCTGCGATGCCACCTACCGCTCCTCCGCGGGTCTATTCGCCGCGGTAGACGCAGTACAGTTGGTTGTTGAATACCGCGAGCGCCGGTCCGGCGGCTGATTTGTAGTAGTTGGTGACGGGGTTGTCGGTGCTCCATTGAGTGCCGTCGAAGGACGAATACCAGAGGGTATCGTCGTTGCCGCCCCGGTGGACGCAGTACAGCGAGTTGTTGAACACCGCGAGGGCCGGTTGTGCCACGGTTTGGTGGTTGGGGAACTTGGTTTCGCTGCTCCAGGATTTGCCGTCGAAGACGATGTATCTGAGGCTGATGTCGGTGTTGTCGCCGCGGTAGACGCAGTACAGTTGGTTGTTGAATACCGCCAGCGCCGGTCCGGTGGCTGATTTGTAGTAGTTGGTGACGGGGTTGTCGGTGCTCCATTGAGTGCCGTCGAAGGACGAATACCAGAGGGTATCGTCGTTGCCGCCCCGGTGGACGCAGTACAGCGAGTTGTTGAACACCGCGAGGGCCGGTTGTGTCACGGTTTGGTGGTTGGGGAACTTGGTTTCGCTGCTCCAGGATTTGCCGTCGAAGACGATGTATCTGAGGCTGATGTCGGTGTTGTCGCCGCGGTAGACGCAGTACAGTTGGTTGTTGAATACCGCGAGCGCCGGTCCGGCGGCCGAGTGGTAGTTGGAGATGGTGGTGTCGGTGCTCCATTGGGTGCCGTCGAAGGACGAATACCAGAGGCTATCGTCGTTGCCGCCCCGGTGGACGCAGTAGAGGGTGCTGTCGAATACGGCAAGAGCCGGCTCGTTGGCGGTTTGGTGGTTGGGGAACTTGGTTTCCGCGCGCCAGTTATTGCCGTCCAAGCTGATCCATCGAATGGCATAGTCGGACATGACTGTTGACCCTTCTTCTAATGGAAACGGTGCGTCAATGCCGGGTAGACGGCGGGGATCGCACCCGCTAATTCCCTGCAAATCCGGACGTAACCCTCTCTGCTTATCCGGCTCGTTCAGTAGTCAGGTCGTGTAGCGCAGCGCCCAGCGCGAACAGGTTGGGCGATCGTTGCAGGGCACCCTTCAACCGCCCTCTCGTCCGGGCTTCGCTGCGTACGAGCCGTTTGTTCTTCCGTCTCGCCCAGCGCATCAGATGGCGATAAACCAAGGTTCCGTCGGGCATCTGCATCGGCGCCTTCAGCCAGCGCTCCACATATAACATGACCCACCGCCGGGTCGTGTGACGCGCCACCGCCTTGAGTATCAGATCCCACGACACGGAGTCCAAGAAGGCCTTGACATCGAAATCGACGACCCAGTTCTTCTTGAAGCACTGCTGCCGACATACCCGCACGCGTCCACCGGTGACCGTCCAGGGCAGTAGTCGTAGGAGTCGTCGTTGAATACCTTCTCCACGTCCGGCTCCAACATCAGCACGGCCGCAGTCTGCGCCACCTTCTTCCTGGGTATGCAAGGACAAGTCTGTGCCTTTCGGGAAATACTGGCGAAGCAGTCCGTTAGTGTTCTCTTTGCTGCCGCGTTGCCACGGCGAGTGGGGGTCACAGAAGCAGAGCGAGTCTAAATCCGCGCCACGTGGGACAGGAAGCGTCCAATCAGGTTCTGCTACGGCCGATCTGGCAGCAGTGCGGAAATCGTTGGTTGTAGTGTCTCGTCAGTCATCAATGAGGACGACCAGGGTCAATTCGTCAGGAGCCGCCCATTCGCCCCATGCCGAGGTATGCCGGCGAGACCTACCAGTCATACACCGTTCGCACTCACGAAGAGCTGGCCCGCCCGGGTTTTTGGGGCCTGATCATCTGTCTCGTCGGGCCGGAACGGGCGTAGATTTCGGGAGAAGATCCGTGGGATTTGCGGATTGGAATATTCCGGCTCGCCTGCTGGTCGGGGTGTCGGGGGTGTTGCTTATCGCGCGGAGATCGCTAATCGGCCCTTGATAGGTGTCATCCAGCACCCACGCATCCGGTGCCACCACATCGACCGCCCGCTTGGCCAACCGCCGCCGCACCGCCACGTAATCCCACGTCGAAGAAGTGATGAACTGCTGCAACCGCTAGTGATCAACACCCACACGCTCGGCCATCGGCTGCATCGATTTCCGGACTTCCGGCGACCGTCCAGTATCGTCGTTTCCGGGGGCAGTCAGGTGGTCAGGCTCCATTGATGCTTGCCGTGTGGTTCGTCGATCCACACCCACTGCTCGCCGGCCTCGACGGTCAGGCCGAGGCGTGACCATTCCGGCTCGCCCGCCGCGCGCCACAGATGGTGTGCTTCCTCGACCGCCGACCACAGCGGCGTCGGTCCGGACTCGGTCACCGACCATGTCCCGTCGGGTGTCGGCTCGTGCATGACGACTGCGTGTGATCCGTCCGGTGTGGTGATGGTTCCGGCGGTGGGCTGCCGGGTGTCCGGATCGAACTGCACTCCGAATCGCGCGCCGTCGGGTATCCCGGCGAAGTGCGCGAGGAACCACACCACGCGATTGCTCTGCCACGGGTCAGGCGGCACGTTCGTCATCCTGGTGTGGGCGTCCGCAGTTCGCGGTGCGGACAGCGGTCGGGGCTGCTCGTGCTGGTGACGCATCACCATGAACGCCGCCCACCGATCCGTGAACCGCCCTTCAAGCCGCTCACCGGACCGGCGCAGCAGCACCAGGTTTCCCGCACCGATCCCGGTCTTGATGTCAGTCAGGAGTAGCCCGCCGTCGGTCAGCTGCTCGTACCAGGCACGCGGCACCGCTGGCACCGAGCACGTCGCGATGATCCGATCGAACGGCGCGTGTTCTCGCAGGCCCTCGGCGCCGTCCCGCGTGACGAGCGTCGGGTACAGCCCGATCGAGGCGAGTCGGTTCCGCGCCGATTCGACCAGTTCGGCGTCGAGGTCGACGGAGAACACTCGCTTGTCGCCGAGCCGGTGCGACAGCAACCCGCAGTTGTAGCCGGTGCCGGTACCGACCTCCAACACCTTGTGCCCGTCGCGCACGTCGAGGGTTTCGAGCATCCGCACCATGAGGTCGGGTTTGGTGCTGCTGGAAATGCCCTCGCGGTGCGTGCCCCGATCGGCGAGCGCGGTCACCAGCGTGATCGGCGAGTACACCCGGTCAAGGCCGCTCGGCGAAGTCACGTCAACCGGTCGCCATTCGCCGCGGTTGTCCTGCTCGTAGACCTCGGGCACCAAGCGTGCCGCGGTGTCGCGGCGACCGCCGCGTGCCACGCCGGGTCGCGTAGGTCATTGCGGGCGGCGAGGTCGTCGGCAAGCGCTTGCGCCCGCGGCTTCCACGCGCGATCGAGTTGAGCCGTCATGGTTGTCCCTTCGTCAAGAGATCAGCGAGAACGCCGGTCAGCGGTGCACCCGTGCGCGCTTCGATCCACCCATACTGCCCACCGGGGTTGATCTCCAGAAAGACCCAATCGCCCGACGGAGTGACCACGAAGTCCAGCGCTCCATAGACGAGCCCGAGCGCCCGCATGAGCGCATGAATTCCCGCGACCACTTCGGTGGGCGGGTCGATCAGTTCGTAGGTGAGAGCGTCGTAATCCGAGCGCCAGTCGACGTAGGAGGCCGCGTTTCCCGCGTGGAGCGCTGCCGCCGTGATGTGCTCGCCCATGACGATCACGCGCACCTCAAAGGCTTTCGGCACCCAGCGCTGCACCATGTGCGCGGTGACCTCGATTCCGCGTAAATCCCCAAGGTCGGCAGCGTCGAGGACCCGCGTCCACGACAGCTTGCGGGTGCCCTCCTCCGAGATCGTGTTCGACCCCAACAGCTTGGTGATCGTGCGCCCCTCGAACGGGTGCCATCAACCGAGTCGGTCGCCGCGTACTGCGCCGTGCTCGGCCTGACCACGACCGCGCGCGAACGGTTGATGAGACTCGCGCGTGAAGCGGTCTCGGAACCAGCTAACACGGTGTCGGTCGGCCCGGCTGGCGAGGCCGATCAGCTGGCCGCACTGCTCGAATTCGAGCGGATCGCAACGTCCATCACCGATGTCTCACCGATTCTGATTCCAGGGTTGCTTCAGACCGCCGACTACGCGCGGGCGATCATGAGCGCGGGCATTCCGGTCGGCGAGACAGACAAGCGGGTCATGATGCGACTGGGCCGTCGCGAACTGATCACCCGCCGCCGCGAGCCGGTGCGATTCGCTGCGTTCATGCTCGAAGCCACGTTGCGCCAGTCGATCGGCGGGCCCGCTGTGATGGCCGAGCAGCTGCAATTCCTGCTGGAGATAGCCGAACGCGACAACGTCCAGGTGCGCGTCATCCCCAGTTCCGCGGGGTGGACGCCGGCGCACGCCGGGCCGTTCGTGCTGCTGGAGTTCGCGAAGGCCGCGCCTGTGGTGCACCTTGAGCACCACAGGTCAAGCGCGTTTCTCCGCGATGAGGCGGACGTCACCGCGTTTGTTCAGGCGCGGGATGATATCGAACGGGTGGCGATGAGCCCGCGGGATTCCGCCGAGCTCATTGCCGACGTCCTCAACCGTGAGGAGACGACACCGTGACGGTATCGCAACACCCCGTCGGCTGGCGCAAGGCGAGTTACAGCAGCCAAGAGACGAACTGCGTGGAGGTTGGCCGCGCCGGTGACGGCGCCGCCGTGCGCGACACCAAGAACCGCGCCGCCGGATACTTCACCGCCAACCGCGAGCAGTGGTCGTCGTTCGTCGCCGCGATCAAGGGCGGTAAGTTCGACGCCTGACCCACAACAAAGAAGCGCCCGCCCGGTAGTTCTGGTACTGGGCGGGCGCTTCCGTTTTTACTGGCGGTTACCACCGCCAGTAGTAGCGGCCGTACGCCGTCCATTTGGTCGGGGCGTACTGGAGGACGTGGAAGGCCATGCCCTTGCCTTTGGCGATGAACGGTCGCGGCGCAGCTTCTCCCGCAACACCCCGTCGTAGTGCCCGTTGCCGTCGAGCCACCGCTCGTACTGCTTTAGGCACCGCTGATTGGAGTGGTACGGGTTCGAGCACGGGACGCGCGGAAACCAGAGCTGTTCGTGCCGGAAACGGATCACGGTGCCGGTGGCTTCCGTGATCGTGCCCTCAGCGATCAGGCACACTATCGACGTGGGCACCTGCCACGGCACGTAGTGCTGCCGGTCGCCGTCCGACGGCAGCGGGCGCAGGAGCATCCGTTCGGTCCCCGGGCCACCGCCGGCGGTTCCGGCGCGGGCACCGTCGCGGGAGTGCCGGCAGACATCGGTGACAGCTCGGCCGACTCGCCGCGGGGAACGCTCGTTCCCGCCAGGCACAGCACGATCGCGGCGAAGAACGACAGGCTCACGCAGGCGACCAGGCGCCCGTCATGCGTCGTTGGATGCATTTCTGCCCCGAATCTGCCCCAAAGGTCGGGGCGTTCGGGCAGGTCAGAACGACTTTCGCTGGCACACTGGACCGGTGCCGGAACTTCCCGAGGTGGAGGCGTTGGCCCAGCACCTCCGCGACAACGCTGTGGGCCGCACCGTGGCGCGCATCGATGTGGCGTCGATGAGCGTGTTGAAGACCGCCAGCCCGCCGTGGACGGAGCTGCACGGTCGTGCCGTCACCGGTGCGGTGCGGCACGGCAAATACCTCGACCTCGATTGCGACGGGTTGCACCTGGTGTTCCACCTGGCGCGGGCCGGTTGGTTGCGCTGGTCGGACGACCTGTCGCCGGTGCCGCCGAAGCCAGGCAAGGGGCCGATCGCGCTGCGAGTGCACCTGGGCGGTGCGGGCTTCGACCTGACCGAGGCCGGCACGCAGAAGAAGCTGGCGGCCTGGGTCGTTGATTCGCCCGCGCAGGTGCCGGGGATCGCGAAGCTGGGTCCGGATGCGCTGGGCCTGGATGCGGCCGGGTTGGCCGAGGTCCTCGCGGGGCGCACCGAGCGGATCAAGACGCTGCTCACCGACCAGTCCGCGCTGGCCGGGATTGGCAACGCCTACTCCGACGAAATCCTGCACGCCGCGAAGCTGTCGCCGTTCGCGACGGCGGGCAAGCTCGACGCCGCCACGGTCGAACGGCTGCACAGCAGCGTGCAGGAGATCTTGCGGGATGCCGTGCAGCGATCGCTGAAGCAGGACGCGGCGCGGCTGAAGGCCGAGAAGCGGTCGGGGATGCGGGTGCACGGGCGGGCCGGGTTGCCGTGCCCGGTGTGCGGCGACACGGTCCGGGAGGTGTCCTTCGCGGACCGGTCGATGCAGTATTGCCCGACCTGCCAGACCGGCGGCAAGCCGTTGGCAGATCGCCGGTTGTCGCGGCTGCTGAAGTAGTTGTCCACAGCCTGTGGACGATTGGCCCGGTTATGCACAGCCCATTGCCGCTGGTCGAGTCATCTATTTCCGCTGAATGGAACAGTGAGGTACCGCTTACCGACGGAAACGGCGCACTGAGCGTAGCCGCCTTGATTCCGCGCGTGGCGGCCGTGAAGATTGATGTTGTGCCCGAGATGTTGACTGAGCGGACGGTCCTGACCGCGCTCGCCGCACTCGCCGTGCTCGGCATGTTCGTGCTGCTGTGCCGGGCGCGCAGGGTGAGCACCTCCGTGGAGGACGCCACGCTGGCGGCGTTGCACCGGGTGACCAGTGCGGCACCCCACCTGCGTGCGGGACTGAACCAGGAGTCCGCCGACAGGACAGCGCCGCACCTGCGGGAGCTGCTGGCGTGCGTTGCCGTCGGCATCGTCGACGCCGACGGCACCCTGCTGAGCTGGGACGGCGAGGCCAACTACCACTACGCGGACCTGCGGCCCAAGATCGAGCAGGTGCTGCGCACCGGCAAGCGCGAGTTCCTCGACCACGGCGACGTGATCTGCGACCACCGGCCCTGCCCGATGCGGCATGCCGTGGTGGTGCCGCTGGAGGTCGAGGGCGAGAGCCGCGGTGCGTTGACCGTCATCGCGGGCGGCGACCGGAAGCGGCTGCTGAGCGCGGCCGCCGAGGTCGCCAACCACGTGTCGACCCAGCTGGAACTGGCCGAATTGCAGGAGTCCAGGGAGCGGCTGGCCAAGGCTGAAGTGCGCGCTCTGCGGGCGCAGATATCGCCGCACTTCATCTACAACGCGCTGAACACCATCGGCTCGCTGATCCGCACCGACCCGGAGCACGCGCGGGACCTGCTGCAGGAGTTCGCCGACTTCACCCGCTACTCGTTCCGCACCAGTGGGCTCTACACCACGCTGGCCGACGAGATCCGCAACATCGATCGCTACCTCACGTTGGAGAGCGCCCGCTTCGGCCCGGACCGGCTGAATGTGCAGCTCCGCATTGCTCCGGAGGTGCTGCCGGTGGTGGTGCCGTTCCTGGCGCTGCAACCGCTGGTGGAGAACGCCGTCCGGCACGGCCTGGCGAACAAACCCGGCGGCGGCACCGTGTCGGTGATCGCCGAGGACAACGGCAGCGAGGCGCTGATCAGCGTGGACGACGACGGCATCGGGATGGACCCGGAGTTGCTCGACGCGGAACTGGCCAACGCGCACCTGACCGGCGCACACGTCGGGCTCGGCAACATCAACAACCGGATGCGGGCGACCTTCGGCAACGACTACGGGCTGGTCGTGGAGACCGAGAAGGGCGCGGGCATGAAGGTCATCATGCGGGTGCCGAAGTTCGCGCCGGGCGTCCGGCCGGTGCCGCCGCAGGCGATCGACGAGCCGGAGGTCGGGTTGGCGGCCGGACCGCAGCTGAGCCGGTAACGTCGAGGTATGAACGAGAAGGCGCCGCAGAAGTTCACCGACATGTTGACCGGGAAGTTGTCTTCGAAGCTGCCTGGGAAGCTCGCCGAGCGCGCCGAGCGCGGCCCGGTGGTCGCCGTGGTGAAGCTGCACGGCGTCATCACGCCGTCGCCGTCGCCGATGAGCCGGTCGACGATTTCGCTGCAGACCGTGGAATCCGCGCTGACCCGCGCGTTCGGGCACGACCGGCTCAGCGCCGTGGTGTTGTCGATCAATTCGCCGGGCGGGTCGGCGACCCAGTCGGCGCTGGTGTCCGACCGGATTCGGGGTCTGGCGGAGGAGAAGCAGGTGCCGGTGCTGGCGTTCTGCGAGGACGTCGCGGCCTCCGGCGGCTACTGGCTGGCCTGCGCGGCCGACGAGATCTACGCGCACCCGACGTCGCTGGTCGGTTCCGTCGGCGTGGTCAGCGCCAGCTTTGGGCTCACCGGGTTGTTGGAGAAGCTCGGCGTGGAGCGCCGGGTCCACACCGCTGGCATGCACAAGGTGCGGCTCGACCCGTTCCGCCCCGAGAAGGAAGAGGACGTGCAGTGGTTGCGCGGACTGCAGGACGAGCTGCACGAGCAGTTCCGGGCGTGGGTACGTAAGCGTCGCGGCGACAAGCTGAACGGCTCGGACGACGGCCTGTTCTCCGGCGAGATCTGGACCGGCACGAAGGCCGAGGAGTTCGGTCTGGTCGACGGGTTGGGCACGCTGCGCGACATCGTGAAGCAGAAGTTCCCGGAAGCGCACCTGCTGACGGTGGAGCCGCGCAAGCCGCTGCTGGCCCGGCTGGGCATGGCGTCGTCGGTCGGTTTCGGCCGCAGCGGTGCGGATTCCGTGCTGGCCGCCGTGGAGGCGCTGGAGCACCGCGCCATGTGGAACCGCTTCGGGCTGTGATCCTGTTTCCGCCACTCGCCTTGCTTGGAGGTGCGGGTGGCGGAACCTCAGATGCCTTCTCGACTCCGGGAGCCCCGACGCACGTAGTCCATTGCGCCGCGTCGGGGCTGTCCTCTCGGGAAAAGCTCGGGGTCGGGTGTTCCCGCAAGGCACTGGTGAGAACCTGCGGCGGTGTCGGTTGCGGGGGTAACCATGCTGCTGCACCGCGTCGAAGGCAGGAACCCGCTCTCCGACATCGAGGCAACCCTTGCCCAACACCCTCTGCGGTGATTACGGCGAAGGGCGGTCTTTCGGGAGATGCGGGCGTTACTGCCCGAAATCTGAAGCGGGATCAACGGTCGCGAGTACTTTGCGCTATAGCATCCAAAAGTACTCACGGACCCGGGCGGAACCACCACTGGATCCTGACGAATCCCTTTCGAACGCAGGGTAATCGACGTGGTCGCACTGCGTAGACCTTGTTGCGGAAGCGCTCACACGTTCAGCCCTATTCAATAGGCTGATCAGGCTAAAATCGTTGTTGCTGAGCGGAATTCCGTTCTGTGTGCACCCTGCTGCCCTGTGCTCTCCGTTAGCAACTAGTTTGGTTGGCAGGCGTGACTGACTTCACTTGGCGACTGGCGTGGCCGGGGGCCGCTCCAACGGGTGGGAGCCGATACTCGATCATGGACAACAGTGCGCCGTGGGCGCGGCAGGATATGGCGTTGCAGTGAGTACACGAGAGAATCCAGCGGGGCTCGTCATTCTGGCCGTCGATGACGAGATGGCCGGGCTGGACGAGATGAAGTACCTGCTCGGCAACAACTCGCGGGTCGGGCGGGTGCTGACCGCGTTCGACGCGGCCGAGGCGCTGCGCCTGCTGCGCAGCGAAGACCCCGAGCTGATCAGCCGGCGCGACGATGATGAGTCCATTGTGGACGCGGTATTCGCTGACGTCTCGATGCCCGGGCTGAGCGGGATGGAACTGGCCAGGGTGCTCACCGCCTTCCGCAATCCACCGGCCCTGGTGTTCATCACCGGGCACGAGGAGAACGCGCTGGAGGCATTCGAGGTCGGCGCGCTGGACTACATCATGAAACCGGCCAACGCCGAACGCATCGACCGCGCGCTGCGCACGATCGAGAAGAACAAGGCACAGGCTGCCAAGGGCACGCGCGCGCTGGAGGCCCCGGCGGCCGACGACGACGAGGTCATCCCGGTCGAGCTCGCCGGTACCACCCGGATGATCCCCCGCAAGGACGTGCGCTGGGTCGAGGCGCAGGGCGACTATGCCCGGCTGCACACGGCCGAGGACTCGCACCTGGTGCGGATCCCGTTGGCGCAGCTGGAAGAGCGCTGGGCGGAAGTCGGTTTCCTGCGCATCCACCGGTCGTTCCTGGTGTCGCTACCGCTGGTCACCGAGCTGCGCATGTCGTCGTCGGGGTATTCGGTGGTGCTCGGTGGCGGGCCGTCCAAGGAACTGCCGGTCAGCCGCCGGCACACCCGAGAGCTCAAGGACCGGCTGGTCCGGGCGCCGCGGCAGGGCTGGGGCCAGCAGTGAACCGCGGTTCGCCGGAATGAGCCCGGACCACGGCTTCGACATCCGGGCGCGGCTGGGGGACGCCACACCCCGGCCGCGCCGCAAGCGCGTGGTGCTCGCCGACCGTCGCACCCGGCAAGTCGCGCGCATCATCATGGAGCTGGAGGAGCAGACCAGCGTCGGCGAGGTGCTGGTCCGGCACCTGGTGAAGGTGCAGCTGCGCAGCGCGCTGGTGCTGACCGGGGTGGTGACGTCCGTGCTGCTGGGGCTGCCATTGCTGTTCTGGGCGTTGCCGACGATCGGCGACCTGGAGGTGCTGGGCTTCCGCGTGACGTGGCTGTTGCTCGGCGTGCTGGTCTACCCGTTCCTGGTGCTGATCGGGTACCTGTGCACCCGGAACGCGGAGCGGCACGAGCGGGACTTCATCCACATGGTGGAGCAGTGACCCGCATGATCGACGACGAATTTCCACCTTCCCGGGGCGGCGCGCAGCGATGGTTTCGAGTTCTTGGTCCCTGCTAGGCGTCGTGCTGATCGTCGCGGCAACCCTGGGCATCGGGATCTGGGGTTCCCGGTCGGCGCGCACCACGTCCGACTTCTTCGCCGCGCGGCAACTGGTGCGCGAAGAGCGCAACGCGGTCGCGATCTCGGGTGAGTACCTTTCGGCGGCGTCTTTCCTGGGTGTAGCGGGACTGGTGCTCAAGGACGGCGTGGACGCGCTCTGGTACCCGATCGGCTTCGCGGCCGGGTACCTGGCGTTGATGCTGTTCGTCGCCGCGCCGATGCGCCGCTCCGGTGCGTACACGTTGCCGGATTTCGCCGAGGCCCGGCTGGATTCACTGCGGCTGCGGTCGCTGTGCACCGCGCTGGTGGTGCTGATCGGTTGGCTCTACCTGGTGCCGCAGCTGCAGGGCGCCGGGCTGACCCTGGCGGCGATCGTCGGAGTTCCTTACTGGGCAGGCATTTTCGCGGTCGCGGTGATCGTGCTGCTCATCGTGGCCACCGGGGCGCTGCGGGCCGTCACGCTGGTGCAGGCCTTCCAGTACTGGGTGAAGCTGTTCGCGATCACGGTGCCCGCGTTCGCGCTGTTCGCGGTGTTCCTCAACGGGGCGCCACACCGGGCGCTCGACGAACCAATGCCGCCGGCCTTCCAGCGCGACACGGCAGTGTGCATCGACACCGACGTGCGGTTGCGGGTGAGCCAGCCGGTGTGGCTGGCCGACGGCTCGGGCCCGATCTACCTGCAGCCCGGCGAGTATTCGATGGCGGCGGGCACCGAGCTGCGGTTCCCCGCAGGCGCGGCGGTTCCGGTCGTCTCGGCGGCCGAACCGGACAACGCCAGTTGGCTGCGGCCGCACGGCGACGGGCTTTCCAGGCTGCTCGAAACGTATTCGGTGCTCGTCGCGACTTTCCTGGGCACGATGGGCCTGCCGCACGTGCTGGCCCGCTTCTACACCAATCCGAGCGGGACCGGAGCACGCCGCACCACCCTCTTCGTGCTGGCCATGCTCGGCGCGTTCTACCTGTTCCCGACGATCTTCGGGCTGCTGTCCCGGCTGTACGTGCCGCAGTTGCTAGTCACCGGCGAGACCGATGCGGCGGTTCTGCTGCTGCCGCAGGCGATGCTGGGCAACTGGGTGGGTGGGCTGCTCGCGGCGATCACCGCGGCCGGGGCCTTCGCAGCCTTCCTGTCGACCTCGTCGGGGCTGGTGGTGAGCGTCGCCGGGGTGCTGTCCTCGCGCGAGGTGGTGCGCGGCAGGACGTTCGACTTCCGGCTGGTCGCTGTGGTGGCCTGCCTGGTGCCGACGCTGCTGGCGCTGCCCGCGGACAACCACGACATCGCGCGCAGCGTGGGATTGGCGTTCGCGATGGCGGCTTCGACGTTCTGCCCAGTGCTGATCCTGGGGATCTGGTGGCGCGGGCTCACCGCGGTGGGGGCGGCCAGCGGCATGGTGGCGGGCGGGAGCCTGGTGCTGATCGCGGTGGCCTTCATGCACTTCGCCGAGGACTCGGACAGCTGGTGGGCGGCGCTGGTCAGGCAGCCGGCGCTGGTCACCGTGCCGATCGCGTTCGCGGTGACCTACTTGGTCAGCCGGGCGACCCGGGCGCGGATCCCGGCTGAGGTGGGGCGGGTGATGTTGCGGCTGCACGCGCCCGACCGGCTTGGTTTCCTCGACGGCCGGCTCACCGCGGGCACCGCGAACCCGGAGCCGACCAAGGGCCGCCACCAACGCTGACCGCGATCACCCAACGTGTTCTTTGTGTTTGTTTGAGTGATCTTTGAATCAAATGTATTACCAATTTGTGCTTGAATTTTTTGGACCGGTAAGAATTCAATAGGCCGAACGGATGAAATTGGTGTTCGGGCGCAATTCGATGCGTCCTGATGTACCGAGTCAACTTCACTCGATCGTTAGCTTGCATACTCCCAACGGGCCTTCACAGCAGTGGTGGAACTACGTAGCGTTCCCGCGTTGAACTGATTCAGCAGGCTCCCGTACCGGCGGCACCCGGGGCGGAGCCTCTCTTGTGGGAGGAACGCTGTGAGCGCCACGGACCAAATCGGGTCCGGGTCCGGTATTGACGCCGAAACCTGGGCCGTTGCTCAAAGCAGCCCCGAATTCACCAACCTACGACGCAGACTGCGCAACTTCGTCTTCCCGGTCTCGGCACTGTTCCTGGCCTGGTATCTGGTCTACGTGCTGCTCGCCGACTACGCGCACGGCTTCATGAGCATCGAGCTGGTCGGCAACATCAACGTCGGTCTCGTATTGGGCCTGCTGCAGTTCGTGTCCACCTTCGCCATCACCACCTGGTACGTGCGGTACGCCAACCGGAACCTCGACCCGGTCGCCGAGGAGATCCGGGACCACCTCGAAGGTGGCGCGGGCGAAAATGCCCCGGTCGCAGAACCGGGCCTGCCCGATGCCGGCGACCCGGCCGAGGACGTCGAGGACTCCGGCGACGCCGAGAAGTCTGACGACGCCGATAAATCCGGCGACGCCGATGAATCCGGCGACGCCGATGAGGGCTCGGCCGACGACGGTAAGGACGAAGGCGCTGAAAAGGACGCGGCCGCCGCCGCCGCGGAGAAGGACGACGTCAAGAAGGACGGCGCCGTCGAAGGAGGCCAGAAGTGATCGCCGCACTTTCCCCGCTGGCCCAGAGCAAGACAGCGGACAACAGTCTGCTCAACATCGCCATCTTCGGTCTGTTCGTCGTGGTCACGATGGTCATCGTGTTCCGGGCCAGCCGGAACACCAAGACCGCCTCCGACTACTACGCGGCAGGCCGCGCGTTCACCGGCCCGCAGAACGGGATCGCGATCGCCGGGGACTACCTCTCGGCGGCGTCGTTTCTCGGCATCGCCGGGGCGATCGCGGTCTACGGCTACGACGGCTTCCTGTACTCCATCGGCTTCCTGGTTGCCTGGCTGGTGGCGCTGCTGCTGGTCGCGGAGCTGCTGCGGAACACCGGCAAGTACACGATGGGCGACGTGCTCAGCTTCCGGATGAAGGAACGTCCGGTGCGCACCGCCGCGTCGCTGTCCACCCTGGCCGTGACGTTCTTCTACCTGCTCGCACAGATGGCCGGTGCCGGTGGCCTGGTCGCGCTGCTGCTGGGCATCACCAACAAGGCCGGCCAGGCAGCGGTGATCGTCGTCGTCGGCGCGCTGATGATCCTGTACGTGCTGGTCGGCGGCATGAAGGGCACCACCTGGGTGCAGATCATCAAGGCGGCGCTGCTGATCGCGGGCGCCTTCGTGATGACCATCTGGGTGCTCGGCATGTACGGCTTCAACCTGTCCGGCCTGCTCGGCGCGGCGGCCGAC
This sequence comes from Saccharopolyspora sp. NPDC000995, assembly GCF_053599315.1. NCBI lineage: Bacteria > Bacillati > Actinomycetota > Actinomycetes > Pseudonocardiales > Pseudonocardiaceae > Saccharopolyspora > Saccharopolyspora sp. NPDC000995. The sequence continues at coordinate 116,789 of NZ_JBSFLZ010000001.1, read as the reverse complement.
GTGGGCGGCGACAAGCTGCTCAACCCCGGTGCCCAATACGGCAAGACCGAGACCAGCAAGCTGGACTTCGTCTCGCTGGGCATCGCGCTGGTGCTGGGCACCGCGGGTCTGCCGCACGTGCTGATGCGCTTCTACACCGTGCCCACCGCCAAGGAGGCCCGCCGCTCGGTGGTCTGGGCGATCTGGCTGATCGGCCTGTTCTACCTGTTCACACTGGTGCTGGGCTACGGTGCCGGAGCGCTGGTCGGCTCCGAGGTGATCAAGAAGGCGCCGGGCGGGGTGAACTCGGCCGCGCCGCTGCTGGCGCTGGAGATCGGCGGCCCGCTGCTGCTCGGCTTCATCTCCGCGGTCGCGTTCGCGACGATCCTGGCGGTCGTCGCCGGCCTGACCATCACAGCGTCCGCCTCGTTCGCGCACGACATCTACGCGAACGTGATCAAGAAGGGCGCGGCCGAAGACAAGGGCCAGGAGGTCAAGGTCGCCCGGATCACTGCCGTGGTCATCGGCATCGTGTCGATACTGGGCGGCATCGCAGCCAACGGCCAGAACGTGGCGTTCCTGGTGGCGCTGGCGTTCGCGGTCGCGGCCTCGGCGAACCTGCCGACGCTGCTGTACTCGCTGTTCTGGAAGCGGTTCAACACCAACGGTGCCCTGTGGAGCATCTACGGCGGTCTGGCGGTCACGATTGTGCTGATCGTGTTCTCGCCGGCCGTTTCCGGTGCCGAGGACGCGATGTTCCCGTCGCTGGACTTCGCGCTTTTCCCGCTGAAGAACCCGGGTCTGGTGTCGATCCCGGTGTCGTTCCTGCTTGGCTACCTCGGGACGGTGCTAAGCAAGGAGCCGTTCAACAGCGAGAAGTACGCCGAGATGGAGGTCCGGTCGCTGACCGGCGCGGGCGCAGAGAAGGCGATCTCGCACTGATCCGGTAGCTGCGACGAGGCGCCCCGTCCGGCCGAGCAATTCAGGCCCGGGCGGGGCGCCTCGGCGTTCGACGGAGCTGTTCAGGCCGCGATCAGTTCGGCGGCCGATTTGGAGTCGTTGGTGGTGAAGTGCGCTTCCCACATGTCTCCGTCGGCCGGCCTGGGGGCGATCCGGGCCAGGAGGTCCCGCACGCGCGGGTCGCTCATCGGCACGAATCCGGCGAACTGCGGCAACCCGCCGTCGTCGGGAACGGTCGCCAGATGACCCCAGTCGCTGCCGTTCGGCCAGCGGAGAATGGCTCGACGAAACATGTCTTCCTTTCCTAACGGACGGATCCCGAGAAGGGAACTGTATCGAGCCAGCACACTGTGACATGGAAGATCACGAAAACATCGTTTCCTTCGAGATCTCCGACTGAAAGTGTGAACAACCTCGAATCCGTCCGGAGTAATCGCAGGTCAAGGCGGAAAGCAGAGGGCTTCTCCCGCTCGAGTCCACTCCTGGTCGGACCGGCCGCGCGAACCGGGCGGCATAGCGTGCCGGAGCCCGCGCGAGCCGGGTTGTCCGCGCCCCCTCTTACGCGGATACCACGCCTCGCGTGGCAGCATCGGGGTGTGACAACCCCAGTTCCCGGTCATCAGGTTCCCAGCGTTGCGCCGGAGGAGCTGCTCGCCCAGTTGCCGGAGGGCAGCGTGCTGCTCGACGTGCGCGAGGCGGACGAGTGGCAGGCCGGGCACGCTCCCGAGGCCGTGCACATCCCGATGAGCGAGCTCGTGCAGCGGCTCGACGAGATCCCGGAGGCTAACCAGGTCTACGTGATCTGCCGCTCCGGCGGCCGGTCGGCGAAGGTCACCGCGTACCTCAACGCCATCGGCTGGGACGCGATCAACGTCGAGCGCGGCATGAACGGCTGGTCGGCCATCGGTCGGCCGCTGGTCTCCGATGACGCCGACAGCGAGCCGTACGTGCTGTGACGGCCCGACCTACCGGCCCCTCGCCGCGCGTGCAGTGGGTCGCCACCCCGCCGGGCGGCCCGCGGCAGATCCGCGCCCCGCGCCGACCGCGCCGCTACACCGGCCCGCCGGCCTACCCGGCCGTGCCGCGTTGGGGATTCCCGCTGCTCGCATGGCGGTGGCCGCTGGCGCTGCCGCTGCGGCCGCACGCGGATCCGATGGTGCGGGCGGAGTCCGCCGCAGGGACGGCGGTGGTGGCGCTGTGGATCACCACTGCGGTCGCGGCGCTGGCCACCTTCGCCGAGGGCTGGCGGTACGTGCTGCTGCTGATCAGCCGTAGTCAGGCGCTGCCGCGCACGGCGCTGGCGATCTCCGACGCTTTGGTCGGCGCGGCCGGCATGGTCCTCTGGGTGCTTGGCGTGCTCTCCGGCGTTCTCGTCGTCCTGTGGGGACTGCGGGCGCGCGCCGCGGCGGCCGAGCGCATCGGGGTGCACAACGCCCGGCCGGACTGGCAGGTGGTCGTCGGAGTCCTGGTCCCGGGGCTGAACCTGACTGTGCCGGGCTCGGCGCTGGCCGAGCTGGAGCATTCGGTGCTCGTCGCGGAGGGGGCGCGGAAGCGAGGCGCGCGACCGTCCCCGACGCTTCGCGTCCGGCTGTGGTGGGCAGCGTGGGCGGCGACCTTGCTGTTCGGCTGGCTCGCGTTCGCCTGGGGGTTCTTCGACAGCGTCCAGGCCATGGCCGACGGAGTGCTGCTGCACGCGCTCAACAACGTCCTGGTCACGCTCCTGGCGATCCTGACCGCGCGCCTGATTAAGTACCTGATGCGGCTGCTCGCCCCGATGGACCCGACGGAGCTCAAGCCGCTTCGCGTCCGAGCCGTCCGCGCGGCTCCGCCCGCACCCCGAGCCGCGCGCCCCGCAAGCGCGCCGCGCTGATCTTTCTGCTCTGCTGAGCGTCCGGGAGTGGTTCTGGGGGCAATAGCGCTCGCGGCAGCTGAGCGGGCGCAACGGCACCTCATCGCGGGTGCGTAGGCGTTGTGGTGTGTCACAGATGCCGGAAGTGGATCGAAGTCGCCCGCATAATGGGCGCCGTGCGGCAACCGACCCCCGACGTCGTTGCGCACCGAGGGGCCTCTGCGCATCGCGCCGAGCACACCCGCGGTGCTTACGAACTGGCCCTGGAGCAGGGCGCCGATGCACTCGAATGTGATATCCGGGTCAGCCGGGACGGCCGGCTCGTTTGCGTGCACGACCGCCGCATCGACCGGACCTCCAGCGGACGCGGCGTGGTCAGCGAGCTCACCGTCACCGCGATGTCCAAAGTGGACTTCGGCGGCTGGCACCAGGAACCGCCGGAGTCCGCGGACGAGCTGTTGCGCCGCCCGGCCGCAACGCCCGAGCACGGCGTGCTGACCCTCGACGAACTCCTCGGCCTGGTCCGGGACCACTCGCGGCCGGTCCGGCTGTTCATCGAGACCAAGCACCCGGTCCGCTACGGCGGGCTGGTGGAGCACAAGCTCGTCGCGCTGCTGGCCCGCCACGGGCTGGCGACGCCTGCGGACCCGGAGAGCTCGCCAGTGCTGATGATGTCGTTCTCCCAGTCGGCGCTGCGCCGGTTCCGCGAGGCCGCGCCCGGCGTGCCGACCGTCCTGCTGTTCGACCGGTTCCGCAGCTCGTGGCGGCCCGGGGTGCTGCCTCCGTGGGCGGACCTCGCAGGCCCGGACATCCGGCTGGTGCGCGAGGACCCAGGATTTGTCGCGCGCGTCGCCGCGCTCGGCCGCGACACTTACTGCTGGACGGTCGACGACCCCGCCGACGTCGAGCTGTGCCGCCGCGCCGGAGTGCGCTTCGTGGCGACCAACTCGCCCGCGTCCACCCGCTTCCACCTGGCTGAATCGGAGCCCGCGCAGTTCGGTAGCGTCACGGCGAATTGACCGCGAGCGAGGGGATCTGCAGTGTCGAAGCGAACCGCACCCAAGCCTCAGACGGACACCGGGATCAAGCCGCGCCAGCCCTGCCCGTGCGGTTCCGGGAAGCGCTACAAGGCTTGCCACGGTGCCGCAGGTGGTGCCGCCGACGTGATCGTGACCAGGCCTTTCGAGGGTCTGGCCGCAGAGTGCGAGTTGGTGGCCTTGCGCGAGTTCGTGCCGTCGGCGACGGCGAAGCTGCCGCTGCGCGGCGAAGGTGAAATCACCCTCGTGACCGTGCTCCCGATGGCCGCCGCGGCGCTGCGGCGCAACGACGACAAGGCCTTCATCGGGCTCCAGGTGCAGACCCATTCCGGTGATATCAGTCGGGATCTCGCGCGCGCCGTCGAGTGGGTGCAGGCCGCTGAGCTGGGCGAATCGCTGTCGGTGGTGGGCCCGGAGACGGCGGAGGCGGGCACCGTCCCCAACCGCCTGCAGGACCTGCTCGACCCGGCCGCGCCGCTGGACGTCGAGCTGCATAAGGACTTCGCCTGGTGGCTGCCCGGCGATGTGGAGCCGACCGGCGAGGTCGCGCTGTCCCTGGAGCGGGCGAACGCCGCGATCATGCCCACCGAGAGGCTGACCGCCGAAGGTGTGGAATCCGCGTACTGGGTGGACGCGGGCGAGAAGGCGCACCTGCGGTGGGTGCGTCCGGAGCCGGAGGAGCGGCTGCTGGCGGCGCTCGCGCGGCTGTCTGCCCGGGGCGAGCTCACGTTGAGCGAGGGCAGCAAGTACGCGGGGTCCTTCCGCGCGCACGGCCTGCTGGTGCCGGTATGGGACCTCGACCGCGAGAAGCACGCGCGTGAGTGGGACGAGCCCGCCGCGGAGCTCGGGCGTCGGCTGGCGGAGGCCCTAGCGTCGCTGGACTCGGAGCCGCTGGACGCGGCGGAGCGGCGCGCCCGCGACGGCCTCCGCGGCCGCCAAGTCACCATCCGCTGACCAGTGAACCGCAATTTCAATGGAAATCGGAGGCCTGATTTCCTTTGGAATTGCGGAAGTTATCCACAGCCGTCGGCGTGTCGGGGTCTAACACGCCGACGTTCCGCGATTTCTATTGAAATTGCGCCCAGGCCCACTCCTACCGGACATCCGTCCGAGGTTGTCCATAGCGGACCCGGTGGTGGGTCCCGGGCCGTCGGCGAGGCAAGGTGCCGCCTCTCTGACGACCAGCTCGTGGTGGCGAGCCGGCTTGCTCCGGGGAACGACATTCGTAGCCGAGCACGACATCCACACCTCGCGAAACCCGTCCTCGTTGCGCCAATCGAGTGATCAATGGCGGCGTGCGGCAACCCATCGGCGCGTTGCGACGTGTCGCCCTCGGCGATACCTGACGTTGAGGGGGTGGAGGGGTGACCGCGCACCTGCCCGCCGTGTCGACCGCCGCCGAGGCGTCCGGTGTCTACCGCGAGCGGGCGCGTCGGGGGGACATGGCGGCGACAGAAGATGACTTCGCGGAATTCGTCCGGGTGGCACTGCCCGGGCTGATCCGCTACGGCCATGCGCTGACCGGCAACCCGCACGACGCCGCCGACCTGGTGCAGACCGTGCTGGAGAAGGTCGGCGCCCGCTGGGCGAAGGTCAGCCGGAACTGCGCGGACCCCAGTGCCTACGTGCGCAAGTCGATGGCGAACACGCACGTCAGCCGCTGGCGGCGGACGCGCCGCGAAACGCTGCTCGCCGACTTCCCGGACGTCCCCGCCGCCATCCGGCGGGATCGCCTGGAGCACGAGCCGGTGTGGGTCGCGCTGCGATCGCTGCCGCCGAGGCAACGCGCGGTGGTGGTGCTTCGTTACTACGAGGGACTTTCCGAGCTGGAGATCGCTGAGACGCTCGGAGTCAGCTGCGGAACGGTGAAGAGCCAGGCCAGCAAGGCGCTGGCGACGCTGCGCAAGCGGCTCGGGCCGTTGGTGGAAGGAGGTGACGTGTGATGGATCTGGAGGACGAGCTGCAACGGGTCTTCCAGGACGACCAGCTGGACATCCCGGTGCGGACGGGGGCGGAGTGGTCGCTGGTGGCCGCCGCACGTCGCCGTCGGCAGCGCAACGGCACGCTGGCCGCGACGGGCAGCGCGCTGGGCGCGGTGCTACTGGTGGGGGGCGGGATCGCGCTGGTCAGCCACCAGTCGGACGATCCGCTGCGGCCGACCGTGCCGCCCGTGGTGCAGCCGGAGCCGAAACCGAGCTCGACCACGCCGCTGGAACTGTCGCAGCAGCCACCGGCCCCGCCACCGGTGCAGCAGCCGTCGGGCCAGGTGCCGACGGCACCGAGTCCGACAGGCACGCCGACGCGGAAGCCGCTGTCACCGGAGATCCTGCTGACGACCACCTCCGAGCCGGCCCCGACGACCTCCGAGCCGTCGGTCACCAGCTCCCCGAGTCAAACGTCTTCGCAACACCCGGCGACCGAACCCAACACCCCCGGGCAGTAGCCGCCACCCAGCCGGCGGCCTTGCGGCTCATCCGGCGCGGGCTTGCGGGGTGGGGCGGCTCAGAGGGCGCCGCCGGCCGTCCTGGGGGCCGTTGCGTCGACTCCGTCGTCGCTGACCGTTTCGCGGGCCAGGTAGTTCTCGACGTCGAAGAGGTTGCCCTTGGCCCGGTCGACCAAGTTCAGCAGCGTCGACATCGAGGAGACCTCCTCGACCTGCTCCTTCAGGAACCACTGCATGAACTGCTCGCCGAGATAGTCGCCCTCCTCGCGGGCGGTCCTGGCCAGCGTCTCGATCTCGCGGGTGACCTCGCGCTCCTGCTCCAGGGCGAGCGCGACGAGCTCGCGGGTCTCGGTGAAATCGTTGCGAACCTGTTCGATGGCCGGGATGGCCGGCTTGATGTCGTTGTCCATCAGGTACTGGACGATCATCATCGCGTGGTTGCGCTCTTCCAACGCCTGACGGTAGAACTGCGCGGCCAGCCGCGGGAGGTCCTCGTTGTCGAACCAGACCGCGACCGCGAGGTACTGCTGCGAGGCGGTGAATTCATTCCGGACCTGCTCCTGCAGCAGGTGCTCGAACTTGGATTCCTTGTGATGAATCTTCTTCGCGGTGACAGCCATGCCTTCAATATACTCTGGAATCAGTCCAGTTACATTTCAGGTAAACCTAATGACGGTATGGTTGGGCTTGGTTCTTCTCCATTTAGCGAAGGCAATCCTCGGATAATTAAGCCAAGGCAAGCCTATGCGGTTTGTGCTGGTAGTGTGGCTTCGGCTACCGAAAGTGGCGAAGTTTTGAAACTGGCCACCGATCTGAGTGGTTCGTTACGGGCGAAAGGCGTCTTAGTCTTAGGCCGACTTGGTCCGTTAAAGGAGCCCTTCATCCGTCCCCTGGTCAAGTGATCGGCGTGTTTCGCCGCCTGCGAAGTCTGAATTCAGGGATGCAATGGGGCGCGGGTGATGGGGCAGGACATGCAACGGGGGCCACCCCGGCCGGAGCCGAGTTCGGAGCCGCTGACCCGCAGCACCTCGATTCCGGCTTCCTCGAGCCGGGCGTTTGTCTCCGCGTTGCGCTCGTAGGCCACTACGACACCTGGTGCCACCGCGAGCGTGTTGTTTCCGTCCTCCCACTGCTCGCGCTCCGCGGTCACCGGGTCCAGGCCGGTGTCGATCACCCGGAGGTGGTCGATTTCCATCGCCTCCGCCGCGGCGGTCAGGAAGGGTGTCGGGCCGGACACCTTCAGCTCGCCGTCCAGTGGGCGCAAGGTGAAGGCCTCCAGCGAGTGCTGGATCGCCGGGTACATCACCACCGCGTCGCGGTCGACCATCGTGCACACCGTGTCCAGGTGCATTGAGGCGCGGGCCTGCTCGATCGGTACGGCCAGCACGGTGTGCGCCAGATCGTCGGCGAACATCGAGCGGGCCAGCGATTCCGCGCCGGCCGGGGTGGTGCGCTCCCCGACCCCGATGGCCACCACTCCCGGCGCGAGCAGCAGGACGTCGCCGCCCTCGACGGGTGCGGAGTGCGCGCCGTAGGCGCGGGCGGAATGCGAGAACCTCGGGTGGTAGGCGTAGATCAGGTCGGTGAGCGCGGATTCGCGGCGGCGAGCCGGCATCGCGAGGGCCGCGATCGCGACCCGGTCGCGGATCCACACCGAAGAATCGCGGGTGAACAGCAGGTTCGGCAGCGGGTCGATGGCGAAGTCGTGCGCGTGGTGCATCCGGCGGACCAGGGACTGGCCCTCGGCGGCGGGCAGTTCCTCGAACGTCATGCCCGCGATCAGGATTTCAGACAGCGCGGCGTCGCCCACGCTGGACAGGTGCGAGCGCAGTGTGTCGGCGATGTCCTCGCCCAGCTTGAGCTCGTCCACGCACGCGAGCACGGCCGCGGCCCGGGCGCGCGTGTCGTGCAGCGCCTCGTTGAGCAGGTCGCGCAGCAGCAGTACCTCGACGCCCCGGTTGCGGAGCACCTCGGCGAACGCGTCGTGCTCCTCCTGCGCGCGATCGACCCAGGGGATCGCGTCGAACAGGAGTTGGTCGCTATTGCGCGGCGTGAGCCGCTTCAGTTCCGTGCCCGGCCGGTGCAGCAGCACCGCGTGCAGCGGGCCGACCTCGCTCTGGACGTGTGGTTCGGTCACGACTCGCAGCTTAATCGCAACGAATCGAAACGTCCGTCATTGGCGCCGCGCTTCGATCAATCATTAAACAAATTGCGCAGTTCATGGTCGAATCGTTGCGCGCGGTGGCAGACTGGTTCGGCTCAGACCGGTTTGATCTTTTCTGCAGCGGCGAAAGCCGCTTTGGTCCCATGCACGCAGCTTGCACCGCCGCGAGTTCTCAGACGCCGTCTGTCGAGGACCGCCACGAAGACTCGTGGGTCATCGGCAAATCGGGGATTTCGCAGTCCATGCGGCGTCTGAGGTTCCGCTAACCGCACTACGCAAAACGCGTCTGGAAAGAGTTCTTTTCAGGGGAGCCAGCCGACGCGGCCGCGCAGGGCGGCGTAGCCGACGAAGGCCACCACGTCGATCAGCGCGTGCCCGACGATCAACGACCACAGGCGGTTCGTGCGCTGCCAGGCACGCCCGTAGACCAGGCCCATCACGACGTTTCCGGCGAACCCGCCGAAGCCCTGGTACAGGTGGTAGCTGCCGCGCAGCACAGCCGACAGCCACAGCGCCCGGTTCTCCGACCAGCCCAGCTGCCGCAGCCTGGTCAGCAAGTAAGCCACTACCAGGACCTCTTCGGCGAAAGAGTTGCCGAACGCGGCGAGTGTCAGCACCGGCGCCCTCCACCACGCCGCGTCCAAGGTGGAGGGTTGCACGGTCAGGCTGAGGCCGAGGGCGTGCGCGACGAGGTACAGACCCAGGCCGGGGATGCCGATCAGGGCCGCGAGCCCGAGCCCGCCAGCGAGGTCCCGGCCAGGCCGTGACCGGTCCAGGCCGACCCGCCACAGCGCTATCCCGCCGCGCCACAGCAGGAACGCCCCCAGGCCGCCCCAGGCGCACAGCCGCAGTACGTTCGTCAGCTGCGCCAGCATGTCGATCAGTCCGAGCTCGGCCCGCGGGACGTTGATGGCGGCGTGCTGGTCGGCCAGCGGCTCCGGGCGCATCAGGGCGTCTAGCAGGGAGAGCAGGCTTTGCAGGCCGGAGAGCCCGAGCGTTACCGCGAAGACCACGACCAGTTCGATGATGATCGCCTTGCGCTCCGCTCGGTCCGCGATCAACGCGGGCTCGCCGGGCCGGGTCGGGGTCAGCCATGCGCGCAAGGTGCTCACGCGACGAACCGTACCCGGATCGGTGATGCGCGCGGGTGGTTCGAAGGCTGGCAAAACCGGGAAAGCCCGTTCGGAACTGCGCACCACCCCCGCCGCGTCGGATCGACGTCGGTCCGGCGGAGGTGGGCATGGACGTTCGTCTGGGGCTCGGCGGAACCCAATCGCGCGGTGCGAGTGCTGGAGGCGCTGCGCCACTTCGGAGGTGCTCGACGGGGCGCTCGGCTCGGCCGACGTGTTCGGCGTCCGGGACGGCGTTGCGGTGGAGTTGCGGCAGATCGTCCCGAGCGGGTTGCTGGTGCGGTTCGTCGACGGAACCCGACCCGGCCGAGCGTCGATCGTGGCGCACTCGTTCCTGTGGATGCTCACCAGCCGCGGCGCGGTGGAGGAAGCGATGCTGGTCGGGCCTGGCGTCCAGCCGCTGCGCTTCCGCGACGGACGCATCCAACCGTCTGACACCTCAGAGCTGGCGAACACGGCACGGACGACTGAACCGGCGAGGGGTCTGAAGCGAACGGCCTGTTCACGCCGCCTATTGAGGTGAATGCTGCGTTAGCTTCATTCGGGCGGAGCGCGGCAGATGTTGGTGGGATGGGGCGAACGGACCGTTTGTGCCGTTCATTGAGGTGAACAGGCCCTTCGCTTCAGCCCACCCGGCCTTTAGCTCTGGCGTGGTTGGGCGAGGAAGGGGCAGCCGACGAGGCGGCGGAGTTCGGCGCCGAGGTGTTCGGTCGTGCTGACCGGGCGGGAGAACGCCAGCCGCACGTCGTGATCGCCGTCTGCGGACTCCACCCGCAGCCGCAGGCCGCACTTGTCCAGCCCCAGCGGGCGGATGTGCCCGCCGTGCAGCTGCTCCGGCAGGTGCCGGGCCAGCAGTCCGACGACGTCGCGGTGCGAGAGCTCCAGGTGCCGCAGCCACGTGTCTTCCTGCAGGCAGAACGGATCAGGCGCGGCTGCCTTGAATTCCGCCGGGTCCACCGAGCTGGTGCCCTCGGAGTCCGCCAACACCAGCGACGCGGACTCCAGGCGCAACACGCTCGCGCCGTGCCCGGCGTCCAGCAGCCGTGGGTCCGGTCGTCCCGCGGCGACGGAGAGGACCTCGTCGCGGGCCTCCGCGCCGTCGAGCAGCCGCACCCAGCCGGTCAGCCACAGCAATCCGCGCACCGGCTCGCGCAGCCGGACCGGCGTCGGGTCGGTGAGTTCGAGGACGGCAGCGAGTTCTGCGCGCGGGGCTTGCCAGGCAGTTGCGATCAGCGGGTGTTCGTCGGCCAGCAGAACGGTTGCGGCTCCGTCGGAGTGCACGTGGTGCAGCAACGGCGCGATGCGCGCCGAGGCCTCGCTGGCCGGCAGGAGCGCCGCGCGGCCGCCGCGCTTGGCGATGCTCTTGGCCCGTTCCGCGGCGCTCGGCGTCGCAGGCCGGCGGATGGTCGCTTCACCCACTGCCCACCTCCAAATTTAGGCAAGCCTAACTTACCCGGTGCGGTGAAGTCGTCCTGCCGGGTGATGTGCGGCCCGGGACGCCTTGGGCGGGCTTTGTCGCCCGCGAGCTGATCCGCACACCCCTCTTAGTACCAGCTGGAACGTCGCGGTGGGGAGCCAGCCGGAGTAGTGCGCGAAGGGGTGGTGCGAGCGCCGTTGGCGGCCAGGGGATGATGATGTCCAAACCAGGCGAGGGAGGCCTACATGACCCCGCCAGACGTCCGTTTATCGGGCACCTTTGTTCACTGGCCGGTACGGCATTAGCGTGTCAGCCGTGTCAAGCGCTGTTGAGCTTCGCGCGCCCGGTCCGCGCGGCATCCCACCCCTGTTCGCCCGACTGGTTGACGACGCCGCGCTATTCCCGCCGGGGACCGCCGGTGTGCAGCAGGCCGTGGCCGACCATCTGGACGCGCGCGGCGGCGAGTACACGGGCCTACTGGGACCGATGCTGTGCAAGGCGTCCCGACTGGCCGAGTTGATCACCGAGCTGGCGAAGGCGAAGCCAGCTTCGCCGGTGCCGCTTTCGCTGGTGTGCGACACCGGGCTGGGCGGCGTGCCCAAGGCCCTGTCGATCATCGAGGGGCGGCAGGAACTGCTTGCGTTGCGGATGGTCGAGATGCCCGCGCCGTCGGACGTCGACGACATCTGGCTGGAACGGGTCTCGGAGTTCGTGCCCGAGGACATCATCCGGGTCGTCGAGCCGCGTCGCGGCGGTGACGGCTGGCTGGGCGGCATCCGGCGGGTCGCCGAGCACGGTTGTTGGCCCAAGCTGCGCTGCGGCGGGCAGACTGCCGAATCGGTGCCGTCCATCGACGTGGTCAACGACTTCCTCGCGGTCGCCGGCACCCTCGACGTGCCGTTCAAGGCCACCACCGGGCTGCACACCGCGGTGCGCGGCAGCGATCCGGAAACCGGCTTCACCCACCACGGCTTTCTCAACATCCTCGTCGCGACCGCGCGCTCGCTGTCCGGCAAGGACGTGCGGGCGGCGCTGGCCAGCACCGACGGCCCCGCGCTGGCGGAGGAGGCGCGTGCCCTGTCCGACGACGCGGCCAACGCGGTGCGCGACGTCTTCGCGTCCTACGGCTCGTACTCGTTGCAGGACCCGGTCGCCGAACTCGAAGGATTGGGGCTGCTTTGACCTGGATCGAGGACCCCGAGTTCGCCCCGGACAAGCCGTTCGGCCCGCAGACACTGCCCTACGGGGTGCTGGTAACCGGCGGGGGACCGGTCATCGCGGTGCGGGTCGGGCGGCATGCGCTGCCGCTGCGCGGCGTCGCCGGGGCGTTCGGTCCTCGACTCGCCGAGCTCGTCTCCGGCGCCTCGCTCGACCCCCTGCTGGCGGCGGGCCGCGACCGCTGGCACGAGCTGCGCGAACGGCTCACCGAGCTCGTCACGGCCGACCGGGCGCCGGCCGGTGCGGGGCTGGTGCGCACCGATTGGCACACCCTGGTGCTGCCGTTCGCGGTCGCCGACTACGTCGACTTCTTCTCGTCGCGGCACCACGCCGAGAACGTCGGCCGCATCTTCCGCCGCGCCGACGCGCCACTGCCCGAGAACTGGGCGCACCTGCCGATCGCCTACCACGGCCGGGCGGGCACCGTTTACGTCTCTGGCACCGACATCCACCGCCCGCGTGGGCAGCGCAGGGCCGCCGGTGACCTGCAGCCCGCGTTCGGCCCGACCCGGCGGCTGGACTTCGAAGCGGAGGTTGGGTTCGTCTGCGGCGGCGAACCGGCCGCCCAGGTGCCCACCTCGGACTTCGCGGAGCACGTGTTCGGAGTGGCACTGGTCAACGACTGGTCGGCGCGGGACATCCAGGCCTGGGAGTCCAAACCGCTGGGGCCGTTCCTGGCCAAGTCCTTCGCCACGTCGATCGCCGGGTGGATCACCCCGCTGGAAGCGTTCGAGCACGCCCGCGTGCCGACTCCGGCCCCGGAGCACGTGTTGCAGCCCTACCTGGTCGAGGACGATCCGTGGGGGCTGGACCTGCGGCTGGAGGTGCGCTGCAACGAGACGCTGCTGTCGCAGCCGCGATTCGAGCACATGGCCTGGTCGCCCGCGCAGCAACTCGCGCACTTGACCGCGAACGGTGCGCCGGTGCGGCCCGGTGATCTGTTCGCCTCCGGAACAGTGTCAGGCCCGGAGCGCGACCAACGGGGCTGCCTGCTGGAGCTGACCTGGGGCGGGGCGGAACCGATCACATTGCAAGACGGTGAGCAGCGGACCTTCCTCCAGGATGGGGACAGGGTGACACTGAGTGGCAGTGCGCCGGGACCCGACGGCGCGATGATCGGGCTCGGCGAGGTGACCGGCACGGTGCTGGCCGCGGCTCGGAGGTGACGCGATGGCCCAACCCAGCCCCGAGCCGATCCGCGCCCCGATGGGCCTGCCGTGCGAAGTCCAGCCAGCCACCAAGGAGAGCTCGCTGACCCTGGACCGCGGGCTCAGCCTGCTGCAGGCCGTGGCGGACGCGGAAAGCGAAGCGCCCACCATTAGCGACCTGGCGGCGACCGTCGGAGTCAGCCGCGCGGCGGTGTACCGGCTGCTCGGGCCGTTGCAAAGCCGCGGCCTGGTGCGCCGCGAGGGCTCGAAGGTGCGGCTCGGGCTCGGCGTGCTGTGGCTGGCCGGGCGCGTGCTACCGCAGTTGCGCACCGCGTCGCTGCCCGCCTTGCGGGCGTTGGCGGAGAAGGTCGGCGCGACGGTGCACCTGACCGTGGCCGACGGCAGCGAGGCGCAGGTAGTCGCGGTCGTCGAGCCGTCGTGGACCAGCTACCACGTGTCGTACCGGGTGGGCAGTCGACATCCGGTGCATCGCGGGGCGGCCGGTCGCGCCGTGGACCTGCCGCCCGGTGGGCCGCGCTGGATCACCAGCAGCGGCGACCTGCAGCCGGGGGCGTTCGGAGTCGCTTCGCCGGTGCGAGGGGTGCCGGGGTTGCGCGCCAGCGTGGGCGTGGTGGCCCTGCAGCCGTTGGCGCCCGACGAGGTCGGCCCGCTGGTGCTGGAAGCGGCGGAGGCGGTCGCCGAAGCGCTCCGCTGATACCCCGCGCCGCGGAACCCGGGCTCTCGGGTTCTGAGCGCGTTTGCGATGGGTGGCGCGGGGCTCCTGGCCAGTGGGTGAATTCGGCGACCGCCGGCGCAGCGCGGGAGGAACCGGAGCAGGTACGATCCGTTTTTCACAGCTGCGGTCTTTCGCATCACCAATCGCTTGATACATGTAACCGATCCGATGAACGCGATTGCCCAGCGTCACCAGGACCAAGGTCCCGTCCGGGTTAGGACTCTCGACTGGGCGAGATAGGGCCCTTGCCTCTGCGGTTTCTAAGCTCGGGGCGGCAGGGTGGAGCCGTGGATCTGCTCGACATCGCCCGCTGGCAGTTCGGGATCACGACGGTCTATCACTTCCTGATGGTTCCGCTGACGATCGGGCTGGCGATCCTGGTCGCCGGGATGCAGACGGCGTGGTACCGCACCGGCAAGCAGCGCTACCTGAAGATGACCAAGTTCTGGGGCAAGCTGCTGCTTATCAACTTCGCCATGGGCGTGGTCACCGGCATCGTGCAAGAGTTCCAGTTCGGCATGGCCTGGAGCTCCTACTCCCGCTTCGTCGGAGACGTCTTCGGCGCGCCGCTGGCCATGGAGGGGCTGCTCGCGTTCTTCGTCGAGTCGACCTTCCTCGGTCTGTGGATCTTCGGCTGGGAGCGGCTGTCCAAGGGCGTGCACCTGGCCTGTGCCTGGGCGTTCTCGCTGGCAACGGTGCTGTCCGCCTACTTCATCCTGGCCGCCAACTCGTGGATGCAGCACCCGGGGGGCATCGAGCTCGTCGACGGTCGGCCCCGGCTGACCTCGATCTGGGCGGTGCTGGGCAACAACACCGTGCTCGCGGCGTTCCCGCACACCGTGTTCGGTTGCTTTGCGGTCGCCGGCTCGTTTTTGATCGGCATCGCCGCCTGGCAGATCGCCCGGCACCACCGCAAGTCCGACGTCGACGACGAGGACCGCCGCGCCTGGCACGGTTCGATGCGGCTGGGCGCGTGGGTCGCGGTGGTCGCGTTCGCCGGGCTCGCGATCTCCGGGGACGTCCAGGGCAAGCTGATGTTCCAGCAGCAGCCGATGAAGATGGCCTCCGCCGAGGCGCTGTGCCACAGCGAGGCGCCCGCCAGCTTCTCGATCTTCGCCGTCGGCGACGTCACCCGCCCCGACTGCGAGAACGTCAAGAGCATCACCGTGCCCTACATCCTGTCCTACCTGGCGGAAGGCGACTTCCACAGCGAGGTCAAGGGCGTGCAGGCGCTGATCCCGGAGTACCAGGCCAAGTACGGCACGCACTACCCGGACGACCCGCGGCTGGGCTCGTTCGCCGGGCAGCCCATCGACTACGTGCCGAACCTGCCGGTGACCTACTGGGGGTTCCGGTTCATGATCGGCTTCGGCGGGCTGGCGGCGCTCGGCGCGCTGGCCGTTGTTTGGCTGACCCGCAAGCGGAAGTTCCCGCCCGGCAAGTGGTGGGCGCCGCTAGCGGTGCTGAGCATCGCGCTGCCGTTCCTCGGCAACGTCGCCGGTTGGGTGTTCACCGAGATGGGCCGTCAGCCGTTCGTGGTCGTGCCCAACCCCGATCCCTCCGGCGTCGACGGTGTGTGGATGTACACCGCGTCGGCCGTGTCCGCGGGCGTGCACCCCGGCGAAATGCTGACCTCGGTGATCGTGCTGACCGCGCTGTACGGGGTGCTCGCGATCGTGGAGATCTTCCTGATCGTCCGCTATGTCCGCGGCGGCTTCGACGGGGTGATGCCGCCGAAGCCGCCCGAGGGCGAGGAGAGCTCCGGCGAAGCCCTGTCCTTCGCGTACTGAGAGGCTGCACCTGCGATGGATCTGCCCACCTTCTGGTTCTGCGTGATCGTCCTGTTCTGGCTGGGCTACCTGTTCCTGGAGGGCTTCGACTTCGGCGTCGGCATGCTGCTGCCGGTGCTGGGCCGCCGCAACGAACAGCGGCGGGTGCTGATCAACACGATCGGCCCGGTCTGGGACGGCAACGAGGTCTGGTTGATCGTGGCGGGCGGCGCGACGTTCGCCGCCTTCCCGGGCTGGTACGCGTCCCTGTTCAGCACGGCCTACCTGCCGTTCCTGGTGTTGCTGGTCGCGCTGATCGGGCGTGGCGTGGCGTTCGAGTACCGCGGCAAGGTGGACACCGCGCGCTGGCGGCGCACCTGGGACGCGGTGATCGTGCTCGCCTCGTGGATCTCGCCAATGATCGTCGGGCTGGTGCTGTCCGCGAGCGTCTTCGGCCTGCCCCTGAACGAGCACGGGGACCGGGTCGGCGGCTGGTGGACGATCTTCACGCTGCCGAACGTGATCGGCGCGCTCGCGGTGTGCGGGTTCTCACTGCTGCACGGTGCGGTTTTCCTGGCGCTCAAGACGGAGGGCGAGATCCGGGAGCGGGCGCGGCGGTTCGCGCTGCGAGCTGGGGTGCCGCTGCTGCTGCCGGTGATCGCGCTCGTGTTCATCGCGCAGCTCCGGGAGGGCGAGACCTGGACCTGGGTGCCGCTGGTGATCACGCTGGTTGCGGCGCCTGCAGGGCTCGCCAGGTTGTACCGGTGGCGGGACGGCCAGGCGTTCGCCCTGCAGGGCGTGGCGCTGGCCGGCGTGGTAGTGACACTCTTCGGCGCGCTGTGGCCGAATGTGATCCCATCCACTTTGGACCCGGCGTGGTCGTTGTCGATCGCGGAAACCGCGTCCAGCCCGTACACGCTGACGGTGATGACTTGGGTGGCGGCCTTCGGCGCCCCGGCGGTGCTGATCTACCAGGGCTGGACGTACTGGGTGTTCCGCAAGCGCATCGGCACCCAGCACATCCCACCGGCACACGTACCCAGCGCATGACGATTTCCGCAGGTCAGCAGCACATCACAGGGAGTTCGTGATGAGTCCGCTGGGAGCACTGCCCCGGTTGTCCACGGCGGCCCGGCGTGCGCTCGTCGCGGCCGGGCTGCTTTCGGTAGGCAACGCCGTTGCGCTGATCGTGCAGGCCTGGGCGCTGGGCAGCGCGCTCGCAGCGGTGGTGACCCGCGGCGCGGCACCGGACGCGATCGGTCACTACCTGGTCGTGCTGGCCGCAGCGGTGGTGGCGCGGGCCGTGCTGGCCTGGGCGACCGAAACCGTGTCCGCCAGGGCGGCGGCGGGTGCGAAGGAGGAGTTGCGCGGCCTGCTGCTGGATTCGGCGTTGCACCGGGGGCCGGAGTGGATCCAGCAGCGCGGCCCGGCCGAGCTGACCGCGCTCGCCACGAAGGGCCTCGACTCGCTAGACGCGTACTTCACCAAATACCTGCCCGCACTGGTGACCGCCGCGGTGGTGCCGCCGCTGGTGGGGGCCTGGATCCTGTTCTCTGACTGGGTTTCCGCGCTGGTCGTCGTGATCACTGTGCCGCTGATCCCGCTGTTCGCGTGGCTGGTCGGAAAGTACACAGAGCAGCGCACCTCGCGGGCCGCCGACGCGGTGCAGCGCCTGTCCGGCCAGCTGCTGGAGCTGATCCGGGCGCTACCGGTGCTGACGGCGTTCGGGCGGGCGCGGGCGCAAGGCGAGGTAGTCCGCCGGGTCAGCGACACGCACCGCCGCACCACGATCGCGACCCTGCGCATCGCCTTCCTGTCCGCGCTGGTCCTCGAGCTGCTCTCGTCGCTGTCGGTGGCGATGGTGGCGGTCGGCATCGGCCTGCGGCTGGTCTCCGGCGACCTCGACTTGGCGACGGGGCTGCTGGTGCTGGTCCTAGCGCCGGAGTGCTACCTGCCGCTGCGCGCGGCCGGAGCCGCCCACCACGCAAGCGAGGACGGCGTCGAAGCCGTCCGCAGGGTCGACGAGATCGTGAGCGGTCGCACCGCTTCGCGGCAAGAGCAGGGAGATGAAGCGAATGGTCCGTTCGCTCCGGTAGGTGGGGTAAGCGGTCCGTTCGCTCCGGTAGATGAGGCGAGGGGGTCGTTCGCTTCGGAGGGGTTGCGTACGGGCGAACGGCCTGTTGACCTCGTTCATCGGCGTGAGCGGTCCGTTCGCGCCGATAGCGCGTTGCGCGTGTCCGGGCTGCGGGTGCGGCGGCGGAACGGGTTCGCCCCGGACGGGTTGAGCTTCCTCGCGCGGCCCGGCGAGATCGTCCGGTTGGAGGGCTTCGACGGGGTCGGGCCGAGCGGCAGCGGGAAGTCGACGACGATGGCCGTGCTGCTCGGCTTCGCCGCCCCGGGGGAAGGCGCGATTACCTGGGGCGGCGTGGACATCGCCGAGCTCGACGCGGCCGAGTGGCGGCGCCGCCTCGCATGGGTGCCGCAGCACCCGACCTTCACCGGCGGCACCGTCGCCGACGAACTTGCGATCGCCACGGCCGACCAACCTGACCTGACGGCCCACGTCGACGAAGCGCTGTCAGAAGCGGCTGCCACTCACCTCCGCGACCGCCGCATCGACGAACTGTCCACAGGGGAGCGTCAGCGGGTCGCGGTAGCCCGAGCGCTGCTGAGGCTGCACGGCGAAGCGACGATCCTGCTGCTCGACGAACCGACTGCGCACCTGGACGCGGCGACGGCGCACCAGGTCAACGCGGCCATCCGACGCGCCGTCGACGCGGGCGCGACCGCCGTGCTTGCGAGCCACCGCCCGGAGGCGGTCGCGACCGAACCGCAAGCAGCCACCCCAGCCCTCCCGGCCGCTCCGCCCGGCCTGCCGGCGGCGACCGGTCGCATCCGCGACCTGATCACGCCGCGAACGCTCCTCGGCGTCGGCCTCGGAGCGCTGTCGCTGCTCTCCGGCCTCGCGCTGACCGCGACCTCGGCCTGGCTGATCGCCCGCGCTTCGCAGCAGCCGCCGATTCTGACGCTCTCGGTCGCCGTCGTGGGCGTTCGCACCTTTGCGCTGTCGCGCGCGGTGCTGCGCTACGCGGAGCGGCTCGTCACGCATGACGCTGCCTTTCGGCTCTCCGGCCGCCTCCGGCGGCAGCTGTGGGAGGCCCTCGTGCGACTCGGGCCGGTGCGCACCGCCGGACTGCGCCGCGGCGAGGGTGTCGCACGGCTCGTCGACGATGTCGACACCGTCCGAGACCTGGAGCCCCGCGTGATCCTCCCGCCGCTGGTCGCGGCGGTCGTCGCAGTCGCGGCGGTGGTGCTCCAAACACTGGTGCTGCCCGAAGCGGGCTTGGTGCTCGCAGCTGTGCTGCTCGTCGCCTTCGCGGCGAGCCCGCTCGTTGCGCTCGCGGCAGAGCGCCGCGCGACCACTGCCGTGGCCGAAGGGCGGCGCTGCGTCGCGGCTCGCGTGCTCGCGCTGCTCGACGGCTCGGCGGAACTGCTCGCCTTCGGCGCGCACACCGAGCGTCGAGCGGAACTCGCTGCCGCCGACGACCAGCTGGCTGACCGCGCCCGCCGCGCGGCGTTTGGCGCGGGCGCCGCGACGGCGGTGAACACGCTGTTGGTCGGCATCGCGGTGCTTGGCGGAGCCTGGTTCGGTGCGACGGCGGTGGCCGAAGGCCGCCTGGCGCCGGAGCTCGCGCCGCTGCTGGGCCTGGTGCCGCTAGCGGCGGCGGAAGCCGTCGCGTTGCTACCGTCGGCGGCGCAGCAGTGGCAGTCGCTGCGCGCAGCGCAAGCGCGCTTGGCGCCACTGCTCGCCGCAGGGTCTGGCAAGCCGCAGGCGAGTCGTGGCCGTGCGGTGGAAGCGGTTAGGCGGGGCGCGGAGGCGGAGCTTTGGTCTGCGGGTCGTGCTGGTGTGGTGGCGCGCGAGGTGGCTTCGGGGAGCGGCGAGGCGGAGCCCTCGACTGCGGGCCATAGCGGTGAGTCGAGGAGCGAAGCGGCGACCGCCGGTGGCGGGGAGCTTCGCGGGGCTCCGAACAGCGGCGTCCAATTCGTTCGTGTGCGTGGAGATTCCCGCGATTCCGAGCAGTGCGGTGAGGCCGGACCTCATTCCGGTGGCGTCGAGCTGGCCGGTGTCGATGTCCGGTGGCCGGGGTCGGCGGAGTTGGCCTTGCGGGGCGTGGATCTGCGCGTGCCGTATGGGGCGCACGTCGCGGTCGTCGGGCCCTCGGGAGGTGGGAAGTCGACGTTCTTGGCGCTGCTGCTGGGGTTTCTGGGTTCCGAACGCGGCGAGGCGCGGGTGCCGCAGCGGGTGGCGTGGTGCCCGCAGGAGCCGCAGTTGGTTTCGACGACCATCCGGGAGAACCTGCGGCTCGCCGCGCCGCACGCGAGCGACCAGGAGTTCGGCGAGGCGCTCCGGCTGGCGGGACTGCCAGGCTGGGACGAGCGGTTGGACGAGCTGGTCGGTAGCGGCGGAGCGGCCCTGTCCGGCGGTGAGGCGCAGCGCCTCGCACTGGCACGAGCCCTGCTGTTCGCGGATGCGGACCTGATGCTGCTCGACGAGCCGACCGCGCACCTGGACGTGCCGACGGCGGAGGAGCTGCTCGTCCGCCTCCGCCGCAAGCTGCGGGGACGCACGTTCGTCCACGTGACGCACCGCTGGTCGGAGACCGAGCACGCCGACATCGTCCTGCGAGTCGAGGGCGGCGAAATCACGGTCGTCCGCAACAACCAACGCGAGGAAGCGCTCTCGTGAACGCCGTCCGCGTGCCGTCGCCCCTCCTTGACCAGCAGCCCCGAGGCGCACCGTTGCTGCTGCGAAAGCAGGAATCCTGGGCAAGGCACGGGCTGGGATGCGGCAGTCCAAGGCATGCGATGCGCCGGATCGCACAACGCCATGCAGCGCGGCCAAGGCACGACGGGCCATGCTGTCGTGGGCAGAACCCTTCGTCCGATCGGCCTTGGCCTTGGCCTCGCAGAGATCAGCGCCGTGATCGGTCGCGCGGGCCGGACACTCCGCCGGGACCGCGAGGTGCGACATTTCGCGCGATATCGCCGCGATCAGCGTGGTGGCTGCCAGCCGGAGGTGGCGGGATGCGCTGTGAGCTGCGTCGTTCGGAGCCGACTTCGCGGCTGCGGGAGCTATAGCCTCGTGCATGTCATGGATTCCACCCTCGCCAGGCGCATGCTGGCGGCGTCCACCGAGATCACCCGGGCTGCGCTGTCAGCGGAGGATCCGGACGCCGTCCTCCCGTTGGTCGTCCGCCGCGCCGCCGAACTGGCGGAGGCTGACCTAGGCGTCGTCACGGTGCGCGCGGACGACGGCCGCCTGACCGTCGAAGCCGCGTACGGCGCGCCAACCGCGATCGGCCCGCTCGCCGACCCGGTCGGCACCGTCCTGTCGTCGCGTTCGGCTGCGGCGCGGGTCGCGCGCAGCGGCGTGCCGGTCGTCGTTGACGACCTGATCGACGACCCGCTGACGGCCCCGTACGTCCCAGCCTCGCTGCGGGTATACGGCCCGTTCGCCGTCGCGCCCTTCGGTACCCGTGAGCGGCGGCTCGGCGCGCTGGCCGTCTACCGGCGCCGCGGTGCCAGCACCTTCACCAGGGTCGCCGTGGACGTGCTGACCTCGTTCGCGGCCCAAGCCGGTCTCGCGCTGGTGCTCGCGGAGGGCTCCACGGCGCGCCAGCGCATCGCCGTCTACCAGGAGCGGGAGCGCATCGCGCGCGACCTGCACGACGTGATCGTGCAGCGGCTCTACGCCACCGGCGTGCAGTTGGAGGTTCTTCAGCGGCGGCTGTCGGGCCGGCTCGACATCGCCGATGCGGCCCGGCTGTCCGAGACGATGGAGCAGATCGACCAGGCGATCGCTGAGGTCCGGGCCACCGCCCGCACGCTGCGCTCCGCGGACCCGGAAAATCCCGCGCACGCGCCGTTGCTCGACGACTCGATGCGCTCCGAGGTGCAGATCGCCGGGGAGCTGATGGGGCGCCCGCCGCGGCTGGAGATCGACGGGGACTTCAGCGACGTGCCGGTGCCGGTGGCCGACCACGCCCGCGCCGCGCTCCGCGAAGCGCTGTCCAACGTGGTCCGGCACGCCGGGGCACAGACCGTGCTGGTGCGGGTGCGGCGCTCGGATTCGGGGATGCTGCTGCAGGTCGTGGATGACGGCTGCGGAATTCCGCGCGACGTGAGCAAACGCGGCCTCCGCAATCTCGAAGAGCGCGCGGTCGCGGCGGGCGGCCGCTGCGTGATCACGTCCTCCCCGGACAGCGGCACCACGGTCACCTGGGAAGTCCCGCTCTCCAGCAGCACCTGAACCAACGCTTGATCTGAATCCGTCGTGCACCCGGGAGTGCTTTTCGGTGCTGTGGAGGGCTTTTTGGAGGTGGTCGTGACCCTGCTGGTTAATTCCGCGAGGGGCTGGTTTCACCGCGGGAGTGCTCCGGTTCTGCCTCGCAACCGGTGTGTGGTGGACGGCCTGTTCGCTTCGGTAGACGACACGAGCGGTCCGTTCGCTTCACGCCCGCACCTTCCCAAACAGCCCCCAACACCGCGCCGAAATTAACCAGCAGGGTCGGTCGTTGAGGGTGCGGTAGGTCGGGATCTAGTCTTTGAATACGCCGAAGCCCCGTTGCCCACCTTCGCAGCTTGCACCGCTGTGGGTTCTCAGGAGATGCCCACCCCGGTCGCGGTTGTTGGCAAGGCCAGTCCCTGGCGTGGTGAATTGGCATTAATGAGTCAGAGGCTCCCCTGAGGCCGGGCGGCGTCTGAGGTATTGCTACCCGCACCGCCACGCAGGGCGAGTCTGGAAACCGTCTTGCTCAGCTCTGGCTTTGGCGGCGGGCGACCCAGGCGGCGGCTTGGGTGCGGCGCTCCATGCCGAGCTTGGCCAGCACCGAGGTCACGTAGTTCTTGACCGTCTTCTCCGCCAGGAACAGTCGCTCGGCGATCTGCCGGTTCGTCAGCCCCTCGCCGATCAGCTCCAGCACTTTGCGCTCCCGCTCGGTCAGGGCGGCGAGCTCGTCCGGCTCGGGACTGGTGGACTGGCGCAACCTCGCCAGGACCCGGCCGGTGGTGATCGGATCCAGCAGCGAACGGCCGGCCGCGACTTCGCGCACCGCGTTGACCAGGTCATGCCCGCGCACCTGCTTCAGCAGGTAGCCGGACGCACCGGCGTTGATCGCGCCGACCAGCGCCTGCTCATCGTCGAAGGCCGTGACCACCAGGCAGTACGGTGGCCGCGGCAGCTCGCGCAGCCTGCGGCACAGCTCCAGCCCGTCGCCGTCGGGCAGCCGCATGTCGATGACCGCGACATCGGGTTCGGTCGCCTGCGCGCGCACCAGCGCCTCGCCGACGCCGCCGGCCTCCGCGACGATCACCACGTCTTCCTCGGTGTCCAGCAGGTCGCGGAGCCCGCGCCGGACCACCTCATGATCATCGACTAGCAGCACCCTCACTGGCACGAGCACTACGCTACGTACGTGCTCGGCGGCGGGTGCGCTGAGGGTCGCCTGACGACCGGGTTACTTCCGGGCCTTCGCCGCGCCCTTGACCGCGTGGACGCTGTGGTGGGTGTGCGCGGCGACCTTGCGCGCGCGGCGCTTGGCCCGGTAGCCGACGGATGGCTTGCCGCGCGTGTCGACCGCGGTGATCAGCAACCCGCCGAGCAGCCCGATGTTCTTGAGGAAGTGAGTCTGCTGGTTGGCCCGCTCCTGGGGGTTGTCGATCTCCCAGAACGCGTGCGCCGCCAGCGTGGTCGGCACGGTGCTGCCGGCGAGCAGCAGCGCGGCCAGCCGCGGGAATTTCCCGAGCGCCAGCAGGGCTCCGGCCCCGAGCTTCACCATGCCGTCGATGCGCACCAGCGTTTCCGGATCGGTCGGGAACTGTTCCGGCAGCGAGTCCTTGAGCGGTGCCGCGGTCTTCTCCAGCAGCGGGGCGGCAGCCTTGGCGTGGGTCGGCGCATCGCGCAACGCCCCGATCCCGCCGTAGATGTAGGTCGCGGCGAGCATCGGCCGGGCCAAACGGCGAATGAGCATCTGGGGACCTCCTCGGTGGTCGGCCGGTGTGCCTGACGGTACTCATTTCGACCTCGGCGCGCTTGATCACCTGTGTCTGAGTCCGGGTGACTCAACTTTTATCCGTCTATGGGGAACAAGAATCATTCAACTCCAGTTGGAAGGGGTGAATGGCCTGGAGCGCAGGGCTCGGGCTTAGCACCCGGGAGGGATTGCACGATGACTCTGGTTCGCCGGTCCACGTGGGACCCGTTCAACAGCCTGGTCCGGCAGTTCGACCGCGACCTCGACTTCTTCGCCCGCCGGTTCTTCGCCGCCCCGAACGGGGCCGGTTTCGTGCCCGCCGCCGACGTCGAGCGCGACGGTTCGGACGTCGTGATCAAGCTGGATCTGCCCGGCGTGGACATCGCCGAGGACGTCAACGTCGAGGTCGCGGAAGGCCGGTTGGTCATCAGCGGTCAGCGCAACAGCGACGAGGCCCGCCAGGTGGACAACGCCGTGCTGCGGGAGGTCCGCAGGGGCTCCTTCCGTCGCGAGTTCGACCTGCCCGAAGGAGTTGGAGCCGACCAGGTCGAGGCCGACTACGACCGAGGCGTGCTCCGCGTGCGCGTGCGCGACATCAACAAGCCGGCCGCCGGCCCGGCCAAGATCGAAATCCGCAGCAGCGCCCCGGAGGAGAACTGACAGACCGGGTGGGGCCCGCCGAGTGCGGGCCTCACCCGGGCAATTCGGCATAATCGGCCGTGCCGAAAACTTCGCTGCAGGACACGGCTGCGGCTCGCCGGGTCCACGCCCGATGCGTCGGCGGCACCGAACAGTCCTGCCCGGCAGTGACGTGACGGACTGGTTGACCACGTTCGGTCTCGCGAAGCTGATGTCGTTGCCGCGCGAATACGCCCGGTTCAAACAGGCCGACCCCGGGCTCGCGGGCGCATGGCTGACCCACGTCCACCGAAAAGCTGATCTTGGCGGCAGCGCCCGGCTACACCACGCCTCGGCCGCTGGGCTGACCGGACTCAGAGCTGGTCGACGCGGGTGAAGACCTCGTCCCACGCCGCCGCGACCTGGCGTGCGCACAGTTCCGGGGCGGCCCCACCGACGCCGGTGCCCAGGCCGGGCATCGCGACAGTCCGGACCACTTGGTGGACCGGGGTGCCGTTCTCCAGGACACCGCTGGCCCAGAGCCGCAGCACGGCTCGCGCCGCGAGGTAGGGGTGGACCGTGTCGGTGGGAAGCTGCTCGCCGGGTTCCCGCATCGTGGGAGCGCTGATCAGCCAGATCGGGTTCGGCGCTCCGGTGGGCACCAGCAGCGCTTCGCCGACCGGCAGCTCGCCGCCGTGGTACGCCAGCACCGCGCTGCGGACCTGCTCCTCCACCTCGGGAAAGGCGCGGGCGTACACCGCGTCGATCCCGCCCCGCATCCAGCCGTAGGAGTTCGCCGGGCTCACCACCGCGTCGACCCGCAGGTCGAGCACCGAACCCCGGTGAAGGGTGAGGCCGGCCCGGCTGTCGGCGATCTCTTGCCAAGCGGCGGCCAGCGGCTCATCCAACGCGCACAGGACAAGCTGCAGCTCCGGCTCCGCTCCATCCGCGCAGCGCCCCGAATCTGCGGTCACGCCCCACAGCATCGCAGGAATGTGTGACGCGGTGGCATTGGGTAGGTCACACATTCGCCGATTCGTCGCAGCGCGGACCCGCGGCTCGGAACCTGGTCGGCGCGCCCCGCCGTCGAATGGCCGCCCACACCCGTGCGCCCGGATGCGCGGCAGTCCGCCTTCCGGCTGCCGGGGTTGCGCCGTCGACACCGCCACGCGCAAAGGACAAGTCCCCTCTTAGTCTGGGCGGGTGCCACAAATCGCGTACCTTGGCCCGCCGGGCACCTTCACCGAACAGGCCACCCGGCAGCTGACCGGGGATTTCGATGCCGAACTCGTGCCGTACGACACCGTGCCGTTGGCGCTTGCCGCAGTGCGCTCCTGTGCGGTGCTGGCCGCCGGAGTGCCGATGGAGAACTCTGTCGAAGGCTCGGTGTCCGCCACACTGGACGCGTTGACCATCGGCGAACCACTGGTCGCGGTGCAGGAAGCCGTGCTGCCGGTGCAGTTCGACCTTCTGAGTCGGCCCGGGATCGCGATGTCCGAGATCAGCACCGTCGCGAGCCACCCGCACGCCCTCGCCCAGGTCCGCGGTTGGTTGGCCGAGAACCTGCCGGGCGCCAGCGTCCGCGCGACCAGTTCCACCGCCGCGGGGGCCGCCGAGGTGGCGGCCGGGGAGTTCGACGCCGCGATCTCCGCGCCGGTGGCCATCGAACACTACCCGTCGCTGGTACGGCTGGCCTGCGGCATCGCCGACGTGCGCGATGCGGTCACCCGCTTCCTGCTGGTCCGCCGTCCCGGCGCGCTGCCGGACCCGACCGGCGCGGACCGGACCTCGGTGTGCGCGGTGATCAGCGACGAGGTCGGCACGCTGGCCGCGATGCTGGCCGAGTTGTCGCTGCGCGGCATCAACCTCAGCCGCATCGAATCCCGGCCGCTGCGGGAGCGGTTCGGCGAGTACCGGTTCTTCCTCGACTTCGATGGGCACGTCGCGGACGCGCGGATCGGCGACGCGTTGACCGCGCTGCGCCGCCGCTGCAGCACCGTGCGGTTCCTCGGGTCCTACCCGAAGGCGGACCGCTCGCCGGCCAGCGTGCGCCCATCCGCCTCGGAGCAGGCGTTCCAGGTTTCGGCGAAGTGGCTCGAAGACATCCGCGCGGGACGGTTGGCATGATCGATTTCGGGTTCGAGCTGGCGGCGCCCACCGGACTGCGCCTGATTCTGGCCCGCCACGGGCAGACCCCGGCCAACGTGCGGCAGGAGCTCGACACCTTGCCGCCCGGCCCCGGCCTGACCGAGCTGGGCGAGCAGCAAGCGGCGCGGTTGGCAGATCGGCTGGCCGAGGAGAAGATCATCTCGATCCATGCGAGCCGGGCCCTGCGCGCGCAGCAGACGGCGCAGCCGTTGGCGCAGCGGCACCGGCTGCCGGTCGAGATCGTCGAAGGAACGCACGAGATCTACGTCGGGGAGCTGGAGGGGCGCGGCGACTCGGAGGCGCTGCGGATCTTCGACGAGGTCTACGAGAGCTGGCATGAGGGGCGGATCGACATCCCGATGCCCGACGGGGAAACTGGCCGCGAGGCGCTGACCCGGTTCGTCGGGGGTGCGCGCAGTGCTATCGACGGCGTGGGTGCCGGCGCGGTGGCGCTGGTCAGCCACGGCGCGATGCTGAGGCTCGCGGCGTGCGCCATCGCCGCTAACGTCGACGGAGCCCATGCCAACGCGAGGCATCTGCCGAACACGGGCATGATCGTCCTCGAAGCCGACCCGGACGTCCGCACGGGCTGGCGCTGCCTCTCCTGGGACGGCCTCGACACCCCCTGATCTGCGGTCTCGCCTCACCACTGGTGTCGGTTCCGATTCAGCCCCAGCCCAGGGCGTGGAGCTTTTCGTCGTCTATGCCGAAGTGGTGGGCGATTTCGTGCACCACCGTCACCGCGACTTCGTCGACCACTTCTTCCTCGTCCGCGCACATGTCCAGCAGCGGCTGGCGGTAGATCGTGATCCGGTCCGGGAGCACCCCGCTGTAGGTGCTGTCGCGCTCGGTCAGCGCGATGCCCTCGTACAGCCCCAGCAGCAACGGGTCCGCGGGGTTGGTGTCCTCCACCAGCACCACGACGTTGTTCATCGCGGCCGCGAACTCCGCGGGCAGCAGATCGAGGGCGTCGGCCACGAGTTCCTCGAACCGGACGCGCGTCATCTCCACCGGCATGCACCCGTTCTACCGCAACCGGCAGGCGTCAGCGGGGCTCCGTCGCGGGCAGGCCCGGCTCGTTCGGGGCCGTGTCCTTCGGCGCCGGCTCCTTGGCGACCTGCACCTCGCCCTTGACGCTGCCGGTCACCGGCGCGAGTCCGCTGCCGTCCGGCAGCTGTGCGCTGACCTTGCAGTTGACCTGCCGCGAACCGGCGTCCCAGCTCTCCGGCGCGAGCGTGTCCCAGTAGGGGACCAGACCCTTGTCCTTGGCGACCGTCGGCCCGCCCGCGAACTTGTCGGTCAGATCCGCGCACCTGGTAGCCAGGAAGCCGTCCTGGTCCTGCTCCGGCGGGTAGCCGCCGGGGAACTGCTCGCCGAGGTCGACCTGGCCGGTGATCTCCACCGAGTGCGGCCGGGCGCAGTCCACCGGGTCCCACACCGCCGTGCCGTTGATGCCCAGGCAGCGGCCGACCGGGTAGACGTTGGACTGGTCCATCTCGGCCGCGCTGCCGGTGATCGGGTAGAGCTTGCCGGACGGTCCGGGCTGCTGGATGCCGCAGTGCAGCGTCCGGTCGCCGTCGGCCCAGCCATCCTCGCTCGGGGTGAACGCCCCCACGCTGAACCGGCCGTGCGGGTCGAACTGGTTGGACAGGAAGCCCTTCGACACGTCGGTGCAGCGCTGCTGCTTGATCTGCTGCCACTGCTCGGTGTTGGGGAACGGGGCGTTGTCGCCGAACTCGCCGCGCAGCTCCGAGCTGCCGGTGACCTGGAAGAGGTGGGGCTCGGCACAGGTGACGTTCCTGATATCGCCGGCGTCGGGGTCGTTCCAGTTCAGGCAGTCGCCCGCCTTGGCATCGAACACCGCCTCCGGTGCCGGGGCCGAACCGATCTGGCCGGAGCCGCCGACCCCGGAGCCGCCGACCCCGGGATCACCGCCGGTTCGCCAGTTCAGCACCGTGCTGACCACGAGGATCAGCAGGGCGCCGACGGCAGCCGAGATCATCACGATCCGAGTGCTGCGCTTGTTCCGGCGGGGACTGGGAGGGGATTTGCGCGCTGCCATCGAACACATGATGCCTCGACGCGGCCCGATTTGCGCGATGCCCTCGGGCGGGTTCGGAACCGATTCGTTGCCGGGCACGTCGCCTCAATAGGTAATGTTGCGTTCGGGAGTGGGGCTATGACGGAAGATGGCAAGCCAGTGGCAGACGATGAGCAGCCGCAGGGGGACGCGGGGACCCCGGCGCAACCGCTGCCGCCCCAGCCGTCGGAGGAGGCGGGGCGCGGCCGGATCCGCTACCAGGATCCCGAGCACACGACTCCGCGCGAGCCGACGCTGGCGGAGCAGCGCGCCCGCATCGCCGCCGAGAAGCGCCGCGAAGACGAGCACCGGGCCGGGCTGGAGGCCGCGGCGGCCAAGACGAAGAAGCGGCGCCGCCTGATGATCGGTGGCGGCGCGACGGTCGGCGTCGTGGCGCTGGTGGCCGCGTTGTACACCGCGTCGGAAGTCAGCAACGAGGCCAACGCCAGCCAGGAGTACTGCGCCACGGACCAGTCGGGCCAGCCCGGCAACCGCGACCAGGACCAGTACTGCGACGAGAACTACGTGACCTCCCACGGCGGCTACCACAGCGGCGGCATGTTCTTCATGCCGATCTTCCTGCCTAACGGGGGCTTCGGCGGCTACAACTCCTACCGCTACGCGTACACGCCGTCCGGCGTGTCGGCGCCGCCGATCGGCTCGCCGGCGTCCGGGTCGAGTTTCACCAAGCCGTCCGGTTCGACGATCAAGAACACCAGCGGCAAGACCATCCAGCGGGGTGGGTTCGGCATCAGCAGCAAGAGCGGCAGTAGCGGGAGCTGACGAGTGCGGCGCAGGACCACGGCACGACGACCGGACTGGCAGGCCAAGGTCGAGGAGCTCGGGCTCGTCTTCGGCACGCCCGCGCGCGCGGCGGACGGCACGGCGCGGCCTTACTGGGACGAGGGCGTGCACTACGAGTTCAGCCTCGACGAGGTGTTGTCGCTGGAGGCGGACGTCGAGCTGTTGCACTCGATGTGCCTGGACGCCGTCGATCACGTCATCATCACGGAGCGCTACAAGGACTTCGGCATCCCGGAGTGGATCTGGCCGCGCATCGCCGAGTCCTGGAAGCGCCACGACCCGCACCTCTACGGCCGGTTCGACCTGCGCTACGACGGCACTGGCCCGGCGAAGCTGCTGGAGTACAACGCTGACACCCCGACCTCTTTGCTGGAGGCGGCGGTCGTGCAGTGGCACTGGCTGACCGAGTGCCACGAGGGCGACGACCAGTGGAACTCCATCCACGAGAAGCTCGTCGAGCGCTGGGGCGAGATCACCGAGCAGCTGGCCACTAACGAGGTGCACTTCACCTGGTCGTCCGCGGACGTCACCGGCGAGGACAACATCACTGCGGCCTACCTGCAGGAGACCGCGGCTGAGGCCGGGCTGGACACCGTCGGCCTGCCGATCGAGGAGATCGGCTGGGACAACTTGTTGGAGCGCTTCGTCGACCTGGAAGAAGCGCCGATGAACTCGGTCGTCAAGATCTACCCCTGGGAGTGGATGGTCGACGACGACTTCGGCAAGCACGCCGTCAAGGCGCTGCCGGCCACCCAGTGGGTCGAGCCGCTGTGGAAGATGCTGCTGTCCAACAAGGCGCTGCTGGCGATCCTGTGGGAAATGCACCCGGGCCACCCCAACCTGTTGCCGACGTTCCTGGACCAGCCCGGCCTGCTCACCGAGTACGTGCGCAAACCCCGCCTCGGGCGCGAGGGCAACAACATCGCGGTCGTCGCGCCCGGCTGGGAGACCGAGACCGGCGGGGTGTACGGCGAGGAGGGCTACGTCTACCAGGCCTTCGACCCGCTGCCGGAGTTCGACGGGATGCGCCCGGCCCTCGGGGCATGGGTGGTCGGCGACTCGTCGGCGGGCCTCGGCATCCGCGAGACGGCGGGCCTGATCACCGACGACGGCGCGGCCTTCGTGCCGCACCGCATCCCCGCGAGCTCCTGACCCCATACCCCAATCGCCGCAGGACGCACCCTGCGGGCGGGTCGGTCGCGGTGGGCGGCTACGCTGACCAGCTGTGATCGACCTGAAGACGCTACGCGATGATCCGGAAGCGGTGCGCGCTTCGCAGCGCGCGCGAGGAGAGGACGCGTCCCTGGTGGACGCGCTGCTGTCCGCCGACGAGCGTCGCAGGTCCGCGGTGTCCCGGGCGGACAAACTGCGCGCGGAGCAAAAGCAGCTCGGCAAGCAGGTCGGCAAGGCCAAGGGCGAGCAGCGCGAGGCCCTGCTGACCCGGGCCAAGGAGCTCGCCGCGCAGGTCAAGGAGGCCGAGGCGGAGCAGTCGGCGGCCGACGAGGAGCTGCTGCGGTCGCAGAAGGCCGTGTCCAACGTCGTCGAGCCCGACGTGCCGCCGGGCGGCGAGGACGACTACGCCGTGCTCAAGCACGTCGGGGTGCCGCGCGAGTTCGACTTCGAGATCAAGGACCACGTCGAGCTGGGCACCGCCATCGGCGCCTTCGACATGGAGCGCGGCGCGAAGGTCGCTGGCGCCCGCTTCTACTTCCTGACCGGCATCGGCGCGCAGCTGGAGCTGGCGCTGCTGAACATGGCCGCCGCGCAGGCCGCCGCCGCCGGTTTCACCCTGGTCGTGCCGCCGGTGCTGGTTCGCCCGGAGATCATGGAGGGCACCGGGTTCCTCGGCGCGCACGCCACCGAGGTGTACCGGTTGGAGGAGGACGACCTGTACCTGGTCGGCACCTCCGAGGTCCCGCTGGCCGGCTACCACGCGGGCGAGATCGTGGACTTCCCCACCGGGCCGCTGCGCTACGCGGGCTGGTCGACGTGCTTCCGCCGCGAGGCCGGTTCCTACGGCCGGGACACCCGCGGCATCATCCGGGTGCACCAGTTCAACAAGCTGGAGATGTTCGTCTACTGCCGGGAGGATGAGGCCCGCGACGAGCACCAGCGGCTGCTGAACTGGGAAGAGGAGATGCTCGCCAAGATCGAGGTGCCCTACCGGGTGATCGACACGGCGGCCGGGGACCTCGGCGCGAGCGCGGCCCGCAAGTTCGACTGCGAGGCATGGATACCGAGCCAGCAGACCTACCGCGAACTGACCTCGACGTCGAACTGCACCACGTTCCAGGCGCGGCGGCTGAACACCCGCTACCGCGACGAGGACGGTCGCCCGCAGATCGCCGCCACGCTCAACGGCACGTTGGCCACCACCCGCTGGATCGTCGCGATCCTGGAGAACCACCAGCAGCCGGACGGCTCGGTGCGGGTGCCCGAGGCGCTGCGCCCGTTCCTCGGTGGCCGCGAGGTCCTCAAGCCCAAGTGATCGCCCAGGCCGGGGCTGTTTCCATGCTCGTTTCGCGTGCTGGTGCGGGTGGCGCGGTGCCAGTTTCGCAGGTTGGCTCCAGCGGTTTCGCCGCTCAACGAAGGATCCCGCCGATGGCACCGCGACGTGCTAATGGGGCCTGACCAATGGTTTCAGGCCGCCTTGGTGATCTCTGCAGCGAGGGCGCGGTCGAGGGTCGCCCGGACCAGCGCGGCCGCCAGGCGGGCGAGCTCGTGCCCATCGACGAGGCGCGCGAGCCGGTCCGGATCGGTGGGCAGACCGAGCTTCTCCGCGCCCGCCAACGCCTTCGTGTCGAAGAACGGCCGCAGCTCGGGCCACACCAGCTGCACCTCGCGGCAGAAGATGTCCGCGCCCACCGGCCCGAGCCGGGGAAGTTCGGTGAGTTTCTCCTGCAGCAGGTCGATGTCCCCGTCGGCCTTCGTGCGCATCCGCCGGAGATCCCCGTGGTACCGGTCGATCAGCAGCTGTGCGCCCTTGCCGAGCGCCGTGGACGTGCTCTCGTCGTACCGCGCGTAGTGCCCGCGGTCGAGCGCGTCGACCCGCTGCTGCCAGGTCGCATCGCACATCTTCTGCGGCGTCCCGAACTCGGCCAGTTCGCGCGCGGCCGATACCGCCAGCTCCGCCTTGATCCGGGTGGACATCAGCACCGACAGCACCAGCAACCGGTACAGCGGGGCGGGTTTATTCGCCAACGAAATCCCGGCCTGGGCGGCATAGGTGGTGCCCGCCTCGTCCAGCAGGAATTGCACGACGTTCTTCACCGACATCGCCACCACCTCCTGCCGGAAAGGCCTACCCGGCTGCTTCCGGGGGCACACCTGCGGTCGGGGCGGCCCTCGCGCTGCCCGGTCTCGGCGATCGGATCGATCCGGTGTTGCGGCTGGCTCGCGCGCTAGATCACGTCAATCTCGCCGGGCATGCGCCAGCTGGCCCTCGAGCACCTGGTGAACGTGGAGCGCGGAGAGACCAGGCCGTCTTTGGACGTGCTGGCCCAGCTGGCGGCCGCGCTGGAGGTCGGGTGTGTCCGAGCTGTTCACCGACGACAAGCCAGACCCGGCCGTGATGGTGTTGCGCGGCAACGACAGGCCGACGGTCGACACCGACGGCTTGGCGCTTCCTGCGGCTGGCCGGCCGCAGGAGAGCCGGGTGTGCCGCTGGGTGCTTGCGAGCAACCTGCGATCACGCGCGCGGTCGTTGCGACAGCGGCGAACGGCACAACGGTGAATCGGCGAGTACGTCCCCATGCAGTGTTCTGCGTGCTCTTCGCGATGCGGCGGCGCGTGTTCGGGTTGTCACGCTGCGATCACAGTTCGGGCAGGACCTCCGAGGCGATCTCCTCGACAGTGGACTCCTTGCCCGCGTACGGTTCGTCGGCGCGCGGCCAATGCGTGATGACGTCGGTGAAACCGAGCTCCGCGGCCCGGCCGACCACGTCCCGGAAGTAGTCCACACTGGACATCGAGTAGGCCGGTGCGGCGTCCACCTGCAGGTACTTGTCGACCTTCGCCGGGTCGCGGCCCTGTTCGGCTAGCACTTCGGCGAACCGCAGCGACAGCTCGGCGACCGAACGCCACCAGGTCTCAACATCGTCGGCAGGCCGGCCGGTGGTTACCCAGCCCTGGCCGTACTCCGCTGCCAACCGCATCGACCGCGGCCCGTTGGCGGCGATCACGAACGGCATCCGGGGCAGCTGCGCGCAGCCGGGCGCCCGGTGCGCTTGGACGGCCGTGTAGTACTCGCCGGAGTAGTCGGTGCAGTCGTGGGTGAGGATCTGGTCGAGCAACTCGACGAACTCGGTGAACCGATCGACGCGCTGCCCGGCGGTGAGTTCGGCGCGGCCCAGCACGTGCGCGTCGAAACCGACGCCGCCCGCGCCGATGCCGAGCGTGATGCGGCCGTCGGCGATGTCGTCCAGCGCGGTCAGCTCGCGCGCGAAGTGGGCGGGGTGCCGGAAGTTCGGCGACGCGACCAGGGTGCCCAGCCGGATCGTCGAGGTGAGCGTGGCGGCCGCGGCCAACGTCGGGACCGCATCGAACCACGGCTTGTCCACCAGGGACCGCCAACCGAGGTGGTCGTAGGTCCAGGCGTGGGCGAAGCCGTACTCCTCGGCCATCCGCCACAGCGGCTCGGCAGCCCACCAACGGTGTTCGGGTAAAATAACGATCCCAACTCGCACGCCGTTGACCGTACTGGTCGAGCCCCGCCGTTATCGACCCGATCAGGCGATGCGGAACGTGGTGCGGATCGCGTAGGAGGGCAGGGCCTCCCGCGCGACGACCGGGACCGGGCAGGATGACTGGGTGCACAAACCAGGCCTGGTGGCATCGGACGTGGACGGAACCCTGCTCGACCCGATGGAGCGGGTGAGCCCGCGAACCGCGCGGACGGTGCAGCGGGTGGTGGCGTCGGGCACGCCGTTCGTGCTGGTCACCGGGCGTCCGCCGCGCTGGATGCCGATGGTCGTCGATGGGCTGGGCGTGTCCGGGGTGGCGGTTTGCGCGAACGGTGCGGTGCTCTACGACGCGTCCGCCGACCGGGTGCTGCACAGCCACGTGATCGACCCGGTGCTGCTGCACGACGTGGCCCGCGAGCTGCGGCGCGAGCTGCCGGGCTGCGCCTTCGCGGTGGAGCGGACCACTGACGGGGCGCGGGACCGGCTCCACGAGCAGTTCCTCGCCGAGTCCAATTTCCGCCGGGTGTGGCCGAATTCGGACATCCGGGTGGCTGGCGCGGACGAGCTGACCGGCAAGCCCGCGGTCAAGCTGCTGGTCCTGCACGAGCACCTGACCAGCGCGGAAATGGCGGCGGCGGCCGGCGAAGTGCTCGGCTCGCAGCTCCAGCTGACCTACTCCACGACGGCCGGGCTGATCGAGCTGTCCGCGGCGGGCGTCGACAAGGCGACCGGCCTGGCCGCGGTGGCTGCGGAGTTGGGTGTCGACCAGGCAGACGTGATCGCCTTCGGTGACATGCCCAACGACGTCCCGATGCTGAAGTGGGCGGGCCACGGCGTGGCGATGCGCAACGCCCACCCTGAGGCCCTGGCGGTGGCCGACGAGGTCACGACCACCAACGCCGAAGACGGCGTGGCGCACGTCCTCGACCGCTGGTGGTGACCGCAGTTTCAATTGAAACTGCGGTCAACCGGTCATGGCCGGTGGTCGCGTTGCATGGCTGTTGCGCGGGCCCGGATCTTGTCGAGCTGCTCGTAACCGCGCTGCCCCGGGCAGATCGTCTTGCTCACGTCGCGGTGGCCGAAGATCGTCGGTAGCGCAACCGCCGCGCCGGGCGGGAAGTGCGAGTTGTTCGCGGGCCCGGCGATCAGCTCGGTGCGGCCGTCCGCGGGAACCCTGGCGGTGTTCAGCTTCCACGCGCTGATCGCCGCAACCGACTCGATGGTGGCGCCGGAAGGCGCGATGCGGTCGTAGTCGCCCATCATCGACACGCCGAACGTTCCGCCGTTGAAGCCCCGCGCGTGGCCGCCGATGACGTCGTCGCGCAGCCCGCCAGCGCGGCCCTCGAAGATCGTGCCGCACTTGTCGACCAGGGCGTGGTAGCCGATGTCGCCCCACTTCAGCTCGACGGCGTGGTAGCGGTAGATCGCCCGCACGATGTCGGCCGACCGGCCGCAGTCGTAGTCGTTGGTCCCGGCGGTGTGGTGCACCACGACCGCCTTGGTCTCGGTGCGCTCCGGCGGCCAGGTCATCTGGCTTTCGTCGGCGCCCCACTGCGCGCGGCCGACGACCGGCGGCTGCCCCGGGGCGCCCGACCGGGGTGGCGCGGCGGGTGCGGAGCCCGGGTTGATCGCGACGAGTTCCAGCTCGCCGGTCACGTCTGCGCCGGCCCGGCTGGCCCGCACCTCGGCGGTGTCGGCGCGCCCGGTCCACAGCGGTTCGCTGCCCTGCGCCGCGTCGATCGCTTCGAGCTCCGACCACGGGCTCCAGCCGGCGGCGCTCCGGGTGCGCACCTCGGCGCGGTCCGGCGCGGGTCCGTGCCAGGTGATGCCGACCAGGTCGAAAACCCCGCCGGGATGCACTTCCCGCGTTGCGTCGCGGTTCATCGGCGCGTCGCGCAACGCGACTCGGGTGCCGGTCGTCTCGGGAATCTCCGCCGCGCTCGCATCGGGCAGTGCGGTCGCGGTGAGCAAGAGGGCGATCGGGACGCTGAACCGGAGACGCATTGGCGATACCTCGTTTCCGCGACGGCGATCGGGGCGGCCTACGTGAGGCGAGTATCCGGTGGGCCCGGATGCTCCGCTGGTCAACTGCTCTGTCCGAGTGACCGCGACCCGGCGTCCCCTGTGGACACCGGTGTGTCGGCCCGCGACACACCGGAGGATGTGTACAACTTCTACGATTTCAGATGGAAATCGTCGGTCCGATTTCAATGGAAGTTGCGCAGCGTCTGGACACCGGAAGCGGATGCAGGCGACCGACGCCGCGATCAGGAAGCCGATGCCGATCAGCGTGTACGCGTTGCCGACGAGCTACTGCGAGAACGTCCAGGCCAGCTCGCGGTCCTCGGTCCTCGGTGTTCGGCGGGTACCACTGCGGGCCAGCGAGGACCGTCAGCGCGCACAACCCGACGGTAAGCAGCACGCCGTACCAGCGGTGCCGCAAAGACATCGCGAACAGCAGCGCAAGCGTCGGCCCGGCGCAGACCCAGTGGTGCGTGCGACCAGAAGATCGGCGACACCAGCAGCACCAGCCCAGGTGGACAGCATCTTGTCCAGCCACCAGTCCGCCGAGTCCTTCGCGCGGCGACCAGCCCGATCAGCACGGTGGCGGCGAACGTCAGGCCCGTCACGGCCATCCGCGCGGTAGTCCCGGCGCGGCAGGAACAGCAGCAGGAACCCGAGCGGCGTCAGCTTGATCGCCGCCGCGATGCCCACCAGCAACCCGCGAGGCCACCTGGTGCGCGGCAGCAGGAAGTCGGCTGCGACCAGCGCCATCAGCACCAGGTTGATCTGCCCGTAGTTGATCGTCTCGCGGGCCGGCTCGATCAGCGTGAACCACGGCATCAGCACCGCGGTGGCCACCACCCCCCCGGCGCGCGGCGCGAGGTAGTTCGACGAGCGAGCCAACGAGTAGGCAGTGGCGAGGATCGCGATGTGCGACAGCACCGCCACCAGCACGACCGCGCCGTCCACCGACTCGCCGACCGTGTCGCCTGACGGGTAATAACAATTGCAAATAGCTGCGGACGGTACTCGCGGAATCACCGGTTGTATGAACAACGGCCTGATCAAGTGCGGGGAGGCTGCTGGGCGAGGCGATATCGACACGCCACGTAGCTATGCGTAGCGGCGAACGTCAACGCGGTTTCGGGCCGGTGGTTTGCCCCCGCTACCCTCGACGGCTGTGAGCTTCGCAGGCTATGACCTGATCGTTGTTGGTTCCGGATTCTTCGGCCTCACGATCGCAGAGCGCGCCGCCACCCAGCTGGACAAGCGGGTGCTGGTGCTGGACCGACGTGACCACATCGGGGGCAACGCCTACTCGGAGGCGGAGCCCGAGACAGGTATCGAGGTGCACCGCTACGGCGCCCACCTCTTCCACACCTCGAACAAACGGGTCTGGGACTACGTGAACCAGTTCACCGAGTTCACCGACTACCAACACCGGGTGTTCACCAAGTACGAGGGTCAGATTTACTCGTTCCCGATGAACTTGGGCCTGTTGTGCCAGTTCTTCGGACGCTCCTTCACCCCGGACGAGGCCAAGGCGCTGGTCGCCGAGCAGGCG
The DNA here is from genome assembly GCF_053599315.1 of Saccharopolyspora sp. NPDC000995. Taxonomy (NCBI): domain Bacteria; kingdom Bacillati; phylum Actinomycetota; class Actinomycetes; order Pseudonocardiales; family Pseudonocardiaceae; genus Saccharopolyspora; species Saccharopolyspora sp. NPDC000995. The sequence goes on along the minus strand of NZ_JBSFLZ010000001.1, from coordinate 79,006 downwards.
TCCGAGATCAACACCGCGGACGCGCAGAACCTGGAGGAGAAGGCCATCTCGCTGATCGGCCGCCCGCTGTACGAGGCGTTCGTGCGCGGGTACACGGCCAAGCAGTGGCAGACCGACCCCAAGGAACTGCCCGCGGCCATCATCAGCCGGCTGCCGGTCCGCTACAACTTCAACAACCGGTACTTCAACGACAGCTTCGAGGGCCTGCCGGTCGACGGCTACACGGCCTGGCTGAAGAAGATGGCCGAGCACTCGAACATCGAGGTCCGGCTGAGCACCGACTTCTTCGACGTGCGCGGCGAGCTGCCCACTGGCGTCCCGGTCGTCTACACCGGTCCGCTGGACCGTTACTTCGACTTCGTCGAGGGCGAGCTGGGCTGGCGCACGCTGGACTTCGAGACCGAGGTCGTGGCCACCGGCGACTTCCAGGGCACGTCGGTGATGAACTACGCCGACGAGGAGGTCCGGTACACCCGGATCCACGAGTTCCGGCACTTCCACCCGGAGCGGGACTACTACCCGAAGGACAAGACGGTCATCGTCCGCGAGTACTCGCGGTCCGCCGACAGCGGCGATGAACCGTACTACCCGATCAACACCCCGGAGGACCGGCAGAAGCTGGAGGCCTACCGCGAGCTGGCCAAGAAGGAGGCCAACGAGCGCAAGGTCCTCTTCGGCGGAAGGCTCGGTACCTACAAGTACCTGGACATGCACATGGCCATCGGTTCGGCGCTGAGCATGTTCGACAACAAGATCGCCCCTTACTTCACCGAGGGTCGTTCGCTGGACGGCTCGCTGGAGGACTGACGTGACCGACCGGACCCCCCGAGAGGACCGTGCTGCTGCCGCGGGTGAGAGCAAGCTCAGCGACGTGACGTCGGTGCGCTCCGGAACCGCTGATGTGGCGCCCGAGCAGGTGCTGCAGCGCGTTGTGTTCCCGCGCAGCGAGGACCCGCTGGACGTGCGCCCGCTGTACATCGACGAGCCCACGGCGCTGGACAGCTCCGCGACGGTCGTGTCGCGGCGCCGCCTGCTGGTGCCTTCGCACCGGAAGATCTCCCTGGCTTCCTACTTCAACGCCTTCCCGGCCAGCTATTGGAAGCGTTGGACCAAGGTCGACGAGGTCGTGCTGCGGCTGAAGGTGAAGGGGGCCGGTCGGCTCGACGTCTACCGCTCGAAGGCCAACGGCGACAGCGTCCACCTGGAGGGCACCCCGGTGGCCAGCGACGACTGGAAGTCGCTGGAGTTCCGGGTGTCGCTGACGCCGTTCGAGGACGGCGGGTGGATCTGGTTCGACCTGTTCACCAACGACGCCCCGCTGGAGATCAATGAGGCGGCGTGGACCACCGACGTCCCGCTGCCCAAGCAGAAGGTACTGATCGGCACCACCACGATCCGGCCCGCCGACTGCGTGCTCGCGCTGCAGACGCTGGGCGAGGACCCGCAGGTGATGGACGTCGTCGAGCGCGTCGTGGTGGCAGACCAAGGCCCGCAGAAGATCCGCGACACCGAGGGCTTCGACGAGGCCGCCCGGCGGATCGGCGACAAGCTGCACGTGATCGAGCAGGACAACCTCGGCGGCTCCGGCGGCTTCACCCGGGTCATGTACGAGGGCGTCCACAACTCGGACGCCGCGCAGGTCATGGTCATCGACGACGACATCGCACTGGAGCCGGACGGCGTGCTGCGGGCGAACGCGTTCGCCCGCGCCGCCTCGAACCCGGTGATCGTCGGCGGCCAGATGCTGAACCTGCAGGCCCGCTCGCGGCTGCACACCATGGGTGAGGTCGTCGACCTCGCCCAGGGCATCTGGCGGGCCGCGCCGGGCGCGGTCACCGACCACGACTTCGCGAAGAAGCCGCTGCGCAAGACCACCAAGCTGCACCAGCGCATCCACTCCACCTACAACGGCTGGTGGATGTGCCTGTTCCCGCGCGAGGTCATCGAACGCACCGGGTTGCCGCTGCCGCTGTTCATCAAGCACGACGACTCGGAGTACTCGCTGCGCGCGGGCGGGCACGGGTTCCCGACGGTGACGCTGCCGGGTGCGGCGATCTGGCACATGCCGTGGACCGACAAGAACGACGCCACCGACTGGACTTCGTACTTCCACACCCGCAACCGGCTGATCCTGGCCGCGTTGCACAGCCCGGATGAAGTCAAGACCAACATCATCAAGCAGGGCCTCAAGCTCACGCTCCGGCACCTGCTGTCGATGGAGTACTCGACGGTCGCGGTGCAGCAGAAGGCGATCGAGGACTTCATGGCGGGCCCGGAGGGGCTGTTCGACAGCCTCCGCTCGGCGCTGCCGGAGGTCCGGGAGCTGCGCAAGGACTACGACGACGCCAAGACGCTGCCGTCGGCCCGCGAGTTCCCGCCGCCTTCGGCGAACCCGATCATGGCCGAGGGCCTGCTCAAGCCGCCGGTGAACCCGGCGGTGATCGCGGCCCGCGCGTCGAAGGCGCTGCTGCACAACCTCAAAGAACCGACGAAGTCGGCCAGCGACCGGCCCCAGCTGAACGTGCCCGCCGCCAGCGCGCGCTGGTTCCTGCTGGGCAACCTGGACAGCGCGACCGTGTCGAACGCCGACGGCAGCGGGGTGGCGTTCCGGCGCCGTGACCCGGAGGAGTTCCGTCGGCTCGGTATGCGCGCGCTGGCGAACTACAAGCGGCTGGCGCGGGAGTGGGGGCGGCTGCGGTCCGCCTACCGCGCCGCGCTGCCCGAGCTGACCAGTGCGGAGTCCTGGAAACAGGTCTTCGACCAGAAGTGACCCCGACACCCGGAGACGATGTGGCAGAGCTGACCACGGCGACCGCCCCCGAAGAACCGGCCGCCGCACCCACCGACGAGGCACCGGCAGCGGTCACCCCCGAGACCGTCGTACTGCGCAAGGTGCAGGGCGCGCTGGCGAAGCCGGCGGTGGTCAAGACCGCCCAGGCGATGTCGCTGTTCGGTGAGCACGCCGGCGGCTGGCTGGCCATTGGTGCGGTCGGCGCGCTGGTGGACCGCAAGCGCCGCGGCGAGTGGCTGACCGCCGCCGCCGGGGTCGCCGCCGCGCACGCGGCGTCGATCGCGGTCAAGCGCGTGGTCCGGCGCCGCCGTCCCGCCGACCCCGAGGTCCAGGTGCTGGTGGGCACGCCGAGCAAGTTGAGCTTCCCGTCGTCGCACGCGACGTCCACGACGGCCGCCGCGGTGCTCTACGGCGGGTTGACGGGCAAGAAGCTGACCCCGGTGCTGGTGCCGCCGATGATGGTCAGCCGACTTGTCCTGGGGGTTCATTATCCGAGCGATGTGGTCGCCGGTTCGGCGCTCGGCGGTGCCGTGGCGTGGGGCGTGCGGCGATTCATGAGACGGCGGAGGAACCGTGGCTGACAAGAACGAAACCGAGGTCGACACCGGGAAGCCCGATGCCCCGGCCGAGGCCGACGCGGAAGGCAGCAACGGTGCCCAGGTCGGCGACGCGGTGCTGACCGGCACCGACAAGTCCGACGAGCCCGGCGATGAGGCGAAGTCCGGCGACGAGGCGAAGTCGGACAAGACCGCGCAGGAGAAGCGGGTCGAGGTCGAGGCGGACGCGGAAGGCACCATCGGCGCCGAGTTCGGCGACGAGGCGCTGGAGGCGCCGTCGGCCAAGTCCGACGACATCAAGGACAAGTCCTCGGATGCCTACCACGCGAAGGTGACCGCCAAGGCTGGCACCACGGCGGGCCTGGTCTCCGGCCTGATCAAGGAGCTGCGCCCCAAGCAGTGGGTGAAGAACGTCCTGGTCCTGGCCGTGCCGTTCGCGGCGGGCGAGATCCTGAACCCGGGCATCCTGGGACACGCGATGATCGCGTTCATCGTGTTCTCGATGGCGGCGTCCGGCATCTACTTCGTCAACGACGCGATCGACGTCGAGGCCGACCGCCAGCACCCGACGAAGCGGAACCGCCCGATCGCCGCCGGTCTGATCCCGGTGCCGATCGCGTACGCGGTGTGCATGCTGCTGCTGGGCGGCTCGCTGGTGATCTCGGCCCTGACCAGCACGCCGCTGCTGATCGTGATGGCGGTCTACATCCTGGTGCAGCTGGGCTACTGCTTCGGGCTGAAGCACCAGCCGGTGATCGACCTGTGCATCGTGGCGTCCGGCTTCCTGCTGCGCGCCATCGCCGGTGGTGCCGCCGCGAACCTGGTCATCACGCAGTGGTTCTACCTGATCGTGGCGTTCGGCTCGTTGTTCATGGTGGCGGGCAAGCGCTACGCAGAGGTCAAGCTGGCGATGGAGACCGGCGCGAAGATCCGCAAGTCGTTGAAGGCGTACTCGCCGTCCTACCTGCGGTTCGTGTGGGCGATCGCGGCGGCCATCACGATCATGTGCTACGCGCTGTGGGCGTACGACATCCGGGAGTTCGAGTCGTCCCGCTGGGGCCTGGTCTCGATCATCCCGATGGTGGTGGCGATCCTGCGGTACGCGGTGGACATCGACAAGGGCGTGGCGGGCGAGCCGGAGGAAGTGGTCCTCAAGGACAAGGTCCTGATGGTCCTCGGCGTGATCCTTGCCGGCTGCCTGTTCCTGGCGTTCTACCTGTAGGACCGGACCAACGGCGTCCCCGACCGGACCAGGCCGGGGGCGCCGTTGCATTTACGCTGCACAGCGTCACCGTTGGGGGAGTAGGGCACAATTGGTCGCGTACTGGTACCTCGCCTGAGGAGGAGGGCGCGATGAGCGCTGTGGCGTGGCCGGACCACCTGCTGTCCCTGGAAGACTGGGCCGAGCTTCCCGAGGACAACAGCCACCGCGTTGAACTCGTCGAAGGGACCCTCCACGTGAGTCCTCGGCCGGTGTCCTTCCACCAGTTGGCACTGATGGAACTCGGCTACCAATTGCGAGCGCAGCTCCCCAAGTCCTTCGTAGCGCTGGCTGAGGTTGAAGTCGTGCTGTTTGAGCACTTGGCCACCGTGCGAATTCCTGATCTGATCGTCGTCCCCGTCGAATTGGCGAAGGAGAACCCCGCACGGTACCGGGCCTCGGACCTGGTCTTGGCGGTTGAGGTGGTTTCGCCTGGCTCGGGAAGGACCGACAGAGTCCTCAAGTTCGCCGAGTACGCGGAGGCCGGTATTCCCAACTACTGGATCGTCGATCTTGAAAAGCCGACCGGCCTGGCCGCGTACGAGCTCAAGGACGGGCGGTATCTCCTGGCTGCCGAAAGCGCGACGACCATGCACCTGGAGACGCCGTTCCAGCTGAGCGTTGATCCTGCGGCGTTGTTGCCGCGGTGAGGTACGGGGTGCTCATTCGCCGATCATTCGGAGGCCTTCATCGTTCGGGGTGACATCCGGACGAAGTTCACGGAGAACGAGCTGCGAGCGGACAACCGGGTGATCCCGTAGGTCGCTAAGCAAGCAAACCCGGTGAAAACCTTGGCGCCCTTCGTCGTCGAAGACGGCAAACCCTGCCGTCGTGGAGAACGGACGCGAGATGCTCGCCTCCTTCGGCGGGGCGCACCCGATCGGCCGCATCGGACGCCCGAGGAAGTCGCCGAGACCGTCGCATTCCTCGTCTCCGACGCCGCGAGCTTCATCACCGGCGCGCGGTCCGCCGCCCCCCGTCACCCGGGCTGGCGCCGATTCGCAAGAAATTAGCGGGCACCCGGGTGAGGGTCGATCTCTCGCGAAATCGGACCGGGTTCACTCCAGGGCGAGGCTGAGGCGGTTGGTCACTTCGTGGGCCATCGCTATGGCGTAGGACTGGCCCCTGTCCTGCGGGTAGATCTGGGACATCGTCGCCAGGGTCACGCCGGGCATCGGCGTGTGGTGGCCGGGGATCAGGGACCGGTACTGCGGAGTCACGATCGGTTGGGCGAAGCCCGCCTTGGAGAAGTGCCAGTCGAGGATCCAGGACCGGTCGAAGTCCGGGTTCAGCTTGCGCAGCCAGGGGATGTAGCGCTCCAGCAGTTCGGCCGGATCGGTAGTGAACCGCCAGTCCTCGCGCGGAACGTAGTTGCCGACGTAGACGATGTGCCGCCCGCCGTACTCCCTGCGGTCGACCATGTTGGTGTGCTCGACGACCGCCAGGAACGGGAACGCCGGATCGTTGATGTTCAGCCAGTAGTGCGGGATGACGCTGCGGTCGCACTCCAGGACGAAGCAGGTCGCGCCGAGGTACTGGTTCTGCCACAGCACGTGGTCCGATGCGATCCCGGCGGCCTTCGCGAAAACCGGTTGCGGCACGGTCACGATCAGCCGGTCGAACTCGTAGCTGCTGCCGTCCCCGGCGCCAACCAGCACCGTCGCGCCGGGCTGGCGGATCGACTCGACCGGCTTGCCGAACTCCACCTTCCCGCCGCGCTCGGTCACCGCGTCCAGCAGCGCCCGGTACACCTGCTCGAAACCACCGTGCACGTAACCGAGTTCAAAGGTCCGGTAGTGGATCCGCGCCCACAGCCAGGCCATCGAGATCTGCTCGGCGTGGGCGCCGAACTTGCCGGTCAGCAGCGGCTCCCAGATCGTCTCGGTGACGCGCGGTCCGGCCCAACGGCGCATCCAGTCCAGCGCCCGCACCGAGTTGAACCGCTGTCCATTTCGGACGAACTTCAGCACCGCCGCCGACGCCCCGAAGCGGAACCGGTCCAGCAGCGAGAACTTCGGGAACCGCAGCATCTCCTGCGGCGTGCCGAAGTCGTGCAGCTCCCCGTCGATGTACACGCCGGTGCTGGGCTTGTGGAACCGCAGCAGGTGCCCGAGGCCGAGCTCCTCGACCAGCTCGGTCATCGCCCGGTCGGTGCGGAAGCTGTGGTGGTAGAAGCGCTCCAGCGGCGTCCCGCCGACCTCGATCGACGCCGCCAGCCCGCCCAGTTCCGCGGACGCCTCCAGCACCGTCACGTCGTGCCCGGCCTTCACCGCGTCGAAAGCCGCGGTCAAACCGGTCGCGCCCGCTCCGACGACGCCGACTCTCATCCGAAGCTCCACTTCTTGTTGATCGAGTACTGGAAGATCAGCACCACCGGGAGCGAACCCGCCTTGACTAGGTTCGGGTCGATGCCCAGCCAGCCGGAGAACACCTGCAGCGCCACGTTCGCCCACGCGATTCCGGCCACACCGATGGCGTAGAACCGCAGGAACCGCAACAGGATCCGGTCCCGCTTGCGGAAGTTGAACAGCGTGTTGAGCACGAAGTTGTTGGTGATCCCGGCCGTCGTGCTGATCGCGTTCGCGAGCTGCTCGTGCAGCCCGACCGCGTTGAACAGCAGCAGGAACAGCAGGTAGTCCAGCAGCACGCCGCTGGCGCCGATCACCGCGTAGCGCAGCAGCGACCGGCTGAGCAGCCGCTCGCTGCCGCCGATCGGTTCAGTCTTGGTCATGCGAGATCACGTTCCGCACTATGTAGAGGGGGCGCTGCTGCACCTCGTGGTAGATCCGGCCGACGTAGCTGCCGATGACCCCCAGCGACAGCATCTGCAGCCCGCCGAGGAACAGCATCGCGACCATCAGCATGGTCCACCCGGAGACCGTGATCGAGGGGAAGAACAGCCGCAGCGTCACCGCATAGATGATGCCGAGCATCGCCAGGCCCAACGTGATGAACCCGATCCGGGTGATCAGCTTCAGCGGCACGGTGGAGAAGCTGGTGACCCCGTCGGCGGCCAGTCGCATCATCTTTCGCAGCGGGTACTTGGTCTCGCCGGCCATCCGCTCGTCGCGGTCGAAGAGCACCTCGCGCTGCTCGAACCCCATCGAGGCGACCATGCCCCGGATGAACCGGCTGCGTTCCCGGAATCCCCGCAGTTCCTCGGCGGCGCGCCGGTCGAGCAGTCGGAAGTCGCCGGTGTCCACCGGGATGTCCACCTCGGCGCAGCGCCGCAGGACCCGGTAGTAGGTGTGCGCGGTGGCGCGCTTGAACGGGGTGTCGCGGCGGGTGCGCCGCCGAGCGGACACGATCTCCGCACCGGAGAGCCAAGTGTCGATCAGCTCCAGGCTGACCCGCGGCGGATCCTGCAGGTCGGTGTCCATCACGATCACCGCGTCGCCCTGCGCGTGGTCAAGGCCGGCGGTGATGGCGATCTGGTGGCCGAAGTTGCGGGCGAAGTCCACCACCCGCACGCGCGGGTCGTTGTTGGCCAGGTCCTGCAGGACGTTCAGCGATCCGTCCGCGGAGCCGTCGTTGACGTAGATGAACTCGTAGTCGAATTCGGGGCGGGTAGCCGTGGTCTCGACGAGCTCCTCGTGGAATCGGCGGATGCCCGCCACCTCGTTGTAGACCGGCAGCACGTAGGAGATCACCGGCGGCGCGCCCTCGCGGGTGGCCTGCTGTTGACGCGGCACCGGAATCCGGACCTGTCGGCGGATCGTGTCGGCCATGGTCACTCCCCTCGCCATCCCCACCGTGGAACAGGAACGCTCCGCACGCCCCAGCCGTTGCCCGGCATCGGGTAATCCACCACGATCAGGTGGCGCCGCTCGGTGTAGTCGGGGGTTTTCCCGGCCCCCACCAGTCGCGTGGATATCGCCTCCCAAGTGCCGGTCTCGCGTGCTCCGCCGATGCTCGGCTCGTAGGCGGCGGTCCCGCCGAATCCAAGGCCCGCAGGCGGGTTGACCAGATATGTGGGCGGTTCCGCCAGGTATCTGGTCGTCGGCGACGTAACAGGGGTGTTGACCACGTGGTCGGCGATGCCGCAGCTGCCGTCTTCGGCGGCGGCGAGGTTCTGAGCTCCGATGGAGTAGCCGCCAACCTGCCGGATCGGCGCGGCGGTGAGCGAGGAGAGCAAGATCGCCACCGTCACCCCCACTGCTGTTTCGCTGATCGCGGCCGGCAGCCGGACGAGCAGCCGCCGCAGGCGATTCCGTCGGAGCGTCCAGGAAGGACGGGCGCGACCAGGGCACCCCACCGCCAACCACCACGCAGGGTTGTTCAGCGGCCACACCGGCTGCTCTCCCCGAGGCGCCCGTACTGCGAGTGCAGGAATTGTGCTTTCCAGCGAAGGTCTGCACGCTGCGAACACGGCCAGCGCGGTGCACAGCAATCCGACCACCACGGTCCGGTCGGAGGCTGGCCGGCGTGCACGGACAGCGATCAACACCACACCCGCAGTCAGGGTAGCGGCTCCGGCCCCGATCAGTGCGCCGAATTTGTGCGTCCATTCGGAGGGTGTCGCGATCACCAGGGTGCTCCGCCGGCGCGCTGGGCATCCGCATGGCGAGCGGGTTGTGTTCCATCCGACGACCCGGGCAGGCATCCCCGGCTAGGACTTGCCGTTGCCTGGTAAATGTTCTTGAGCGCTTTGAGGCCCTTTAAAGCCCTTTAGAAGCTGATCGTCCGAAGCGCGGTAGGACGGGCTTTTGTCTTTGAAGCGGCGAAAGCCGCTTAGCCCACCCCCAGGTGAAACCTGCGGTCAGTGCTCCTCGAACGGGTAGGCGGGGTCGCCGTCGGCGCCGCCGATGCGCTCGCGGTGCCGCGCCGTCGCGTAGGCGTCGCGTTCGATCGGGTAGCGGACGTAGTAGAGGTGGCCCCAGGTGTTGCCGGGGGCGTGGCGCAGGCGGGTGGGGAGCTCGAGCCGCTGGGACAGCATCGGCACCCCGGCGAACACGCCGCCCATGTCGGGCCCGAACGCCATCGAGCCCTCGCCGGCGGGCGGTGTGATCAGCATCCGGGGGCTGGTCGCGACGCCGTGCGACACCTGCGGGTAGTTGAAGAGGCAGGGAAAGACGAAGCTCATCGGCCAGTCGATCAGCGCCGGTTCCCGCTCTTCGAGCGCCTGCCGCAGCGGCACCACGTCCCGCACGGCTGGGCCGCTGACGGTCAGCCACCCCTGGTCGTCGCTGGTGCGATCCTCGGCACGCACCCGTACCCGCTCGGCCCCGGCCGGGATCTCGTCGGGCTCGACCGTGAGCAGCCGCCAACCGCGGAAATTCCGCCAGTCGATCGGTCGGCCGTGACGCGGGTCGTCGAACGGCAGATCCGTCGGGGGTGGATCGCGCAGCTCGCGCGTCGCCACCTGCCCTCCGCCGGCCGTGCCGAACTCCAGCGCCAGCGAATTGCCCTGCTCGGGCCGACCCGAGACCCACAGCGACAGCGTCTGGTCGTCGGCGAGGCCGGGCAGCCCGAACCAGGCGGAAGTCAGCGAGCCGGTCGTCTGCGGTCCGCCCGTCGTGCTGGTCCAGGCGAACTGGCTCGCCGACGTCGACGCCACCTCGCCCTCGGGTGCCTTCGGGTCGTCGGGTTTCTTCGCCTGCAAAGGCTCGCCCGAGCGCTCTTCGCGCAGGTCGGGCTCCTGCGGCGGCGCGTCGCCCGCGGTGAAGCCGTCGAGTTCGGCGGTCCCGGCCACCGGCTTCAGCCGCTCGGCGATCGGCAGCGCCTCGATCTCGCTCTCCAACCCGCAGCTGTTGGCCCGGATGCTCTGCCAGTTCATCCGGGCGATGGAGAAGCGGTCGCCCATCATTTGCGGCGCGGCGATGAAAGAACCGATCAGCACCGCCACCGACGCCAGCGCCGCCAACCCCAGCACCGACGACGGCATGACCGTCCACACGAGACCGCCGGGGCCGGGCTTGTTCGACAGCTTCGCGCGGACCCGGACGAAGCCGAAGGTGAGCACGCCGACCGCCGCACCCGTCGCGAGCCACAGCGCCGGGTTGTCCAGCGGCAGGTCGGGCCGGACGGGCGTGTCGGACCACGGCATCGCCAGGTTCGACTGCGACGGCCACGCGTTCGGTCCCGTGAACGCCAGGCCCGCCGCCACCGACGCGGCGATCCCACCGAACACGCTGACCAGCCGCGTTTCCCGCTTGGCGCGGTCGAGCCGGCCGACCCGCCCCAGCAGCACGACCGTCACCGCGAGCAGCGCGGAGCCGACCCCGGCAAGCGACCCGAAGTGGTGCGTCCACTTCGACGGCGTCAACCACATCGCCACCAAGACAGCGGCTACGGCACCGAGCAGCATCGGCAGGTCAGTCAGCCCGGTCCACCGGTGCACCTGCCGCATCGCGCACGCCGCGGCGATCAGCACGGCCGTCACGACGAGGAACACCACCATCCGCTTGCCGGAGGCGCCCCACATGCCCGTGCCAAGCAGGTTCGCGTACCGGTCGAACTCCTGGTACCAGCCGAGGCTGGGCCCGAACTCGTCGTGGATCGCGGTCGCCTGCCGGACCCCGCCCAGCGTCGAGTCGGCGAACATCGCCACCACGCCGACCGATCCCACGCAGCCGAGCAGCACGACGCGCATGGGCACGCTGATCCAACGCGGCAGCGCGCCGCGCTCCACCAGCACCCGGCCGATTCGCGGCGCGAACACGATCACGGTGATCAGCACGCTGACGCCGGTCGGCGTGACCGCCACCGTCAGCCCGGCGATCAGCGCGGCGATGCCGAGCCAGAACTGCGATGCCCGCGTCCGAGACATCTTCAGCAGAGCCGCGACCAGCGCGGACGTGCCGAGCGCGACGAACGGCTCCGGTCGGATGCCCAACCCGAACGGCAGCCAGCAGGCCAGGAAGAACACCGCCGCGAGCAGGTGCAGCGGCAGGCGCCGGGTGCCCCGGCACGCCGGCGCGACGATGCCGCGGCTGACGATGATCCAGGTCAGCAGCCCGGCGATCGTGCTGGGCACGCGCAGCCAGGCGGGCGCGAGGCTGTCCGCCGAAACCCATCGCATCAGGTGCTGGACCAGTGTGAACGGGGTTTCGGACGCGTTGAACCAGCGGTAGTAGTTGCCGACGTCGCCAGCCTCGTCGTAGTTGCGGACGGTCATCATCGCGAAGCCGTCGTCGTCCGTGAGCGGCCCAATGACCAGCCATCCCGCCAGCACCGCGGCGACCACGGCATCGACCGGCAGGAGCAGCGGCCGCAGGCGGATCGCGCCGAATGCCGGTGGGGCGTGGATGAACAGCAGGACCAGCGCCACGAGCGCGAGCACCAGCGCGGTCGTGATCAGGTTGCTCTTGATGTCGGTCGGCGAGGTGTCGAACCAGGAGAAGGTGCGGGCGGTCACCGACATTCCGGCCAGCTGCGCGGGTTCGAGATCGGTGGCGAAGGTGAATATCTCCGGCGCGGCCACCCCGGGCAGCACGATCGGCGGTCGGCCGCCCGGGGTCACCACGGATTGCCCGGAGTCCGCGTGGATCGCCAGGTCGCAGGTGCCCGGCGGCAGCGGCACCTGGTGCTGGTCGAGCACGAGCTCGGGTTTCCCGTCGCGGGTGGCCAGGACCAGGCCTTCGCGGGCGCTGCCCGGAGGCAGTGTGGTCAGGACCGTGGTCCGCTCCGGCCGGTCGAGGGCGGCCAGCAGCACCGGGCACGGCACGGACGCATCGAAGGAAGCTGGTCGGTAGGGCGCGAAGAACGCGGTCGTGGACTCGGCACCTGTCCAGCTGACCTCGGTGCGGTCGACCCAGACCGGTGCCAGCGGAAGGGCGAGCGCGCAGCCGAGCCCGGCGATGCCGACGCAGCACGCCAGCACGTGCACCAGCCATTGGCCGAGCCGGGACCGCTTGGGGCGGTCGGCTTCGACCGGCTGCGGTTCGGCCGGGGGATCGAGTTGCGCTGAGCTGCTCCAGTACTTCACCGCGCTCCTCGGAGATCGGAAATGCTTGCCGGTCATCCTGACCAAGCTGTGCGCGCCCACCGGTGGCGGCGCGCCGAATTCGTCCAGCCGATTGACGATCTGCGTCCCGCGCAGGTTGCCTGCGCGTGGGCAACGCTGCGCGCCGGTTCGGCGTTCATATGTCGAGCAGACGGGAGCAGACAGGTGGACGTTGCCGAGATCGCGGTGGAACGGTCGGCGCGGGCGCGGGCGCGGGTGGGGGTGCCGGTCTGGCCGTTGGTGGTCGGCGTCCTTTCGGGCGCGGTGTTCTGGGTCGTCCACGGTGCTCTGATCGACGACAGCTACATAACCCTGAGCTATGCCCGGAACCTGGCGCTGCACGGCCATTGGGGTCTGATCGGCGCCGAGGTCTCGAACTCCGCGACCGCCCCGCTGAACGTCCTAATTCTCGCCACGGCCATCGCGGTGGTGCGGGAGCCGGTGGTCGCGCTGGGCGTGGTGTTCGTGCTGGCCAACATCGCGCTCTCGGCATTCCTCGGCAGCGCGGCGCGGAACAGCGGATTCCCCGGCTGGATCGGGGCGTTTGGAGCGCTGCTGGTCGCGGCGAACCCGCTGGTGCTGTCGACGGTGGGGCTGGAGATGACGCTGGCCTCGGCCCTGCTCGGCTTGCTGCTGCTGGCGGCGGTACGGCGCCAACCGGTGCTGTTCGGCCTCGCCGCCGGGTTGCTGGCGCTGACGCGGCTGGACCTCGGCGTGTTCGTGCTGGTGGTGCTGATCGGTCGGCCGAGCCTGTGGCGCGGCTGGTGGCGCTGGCTGCTGACGGCCGTCGCGGTCACGTTGCCGTGGTTCACCTTCAGCTGGTTCTACTTCGGATCAGCGGTCCCGGACACCCTGGTGATCAAGCAGCTGCAGAAGTCCTGGGGTGATTGGGACTTCAGCAATGGGCTGGAGCTCTACCACGAGGCTTTCCCGACAGCGTTGGCGATTTCCCTGATCCCGGCGGTGCTCGGCCTCGTGTGCCTGCCGGTCGTGTGCGTGCTGCGGGTGTTCCGCCGCGCCGCACTGCTTTGGCCTTGGGAGCTGATCGGTCTCGGCGCAGTCGCGCACTACTACGTCTACACGCTGCTCGGGGTTCCGCCGTACCACTGGTATTACGCGCCGAGCCTGATCGGCCTGTCGTTGCTGCTCATCGGCGTTCTCGGCGCGGCCCGATGGCCCTTCGCAGCAGTGGTGGGGTGTGCGGTGTTCGCTGCGCAGGTCTGGTTCACCGGGCAGCAGGGGCTGCCGTGGCGTGAAGCGGCCATCACGACGAACTGGGCGACCCCGGCCGACTACGCGCGCATCGGCACCGAACTCGGACGGATCGTCGGCGACCGCACCGTTTCCAGCCCGGGCGAAATCGGCGCGCTCGCGTACTACTGCGATTGCGCGATCGTCGACGGGTTCTCGGACCGCGGCTACCTAGCGCCCCAGGTCGAGCAGCGCCTGGCCGGCGCGTCCCCGTTCGTCCGCGCGTTGCTGGAGTTCAACTACCGCCACTTCACCGCGCCCGAACCGCGCCCGATCGACGTCGTCCTCCGGCGCGAACCCGGCCCCGGCCCGGACCCGCTGTGGAACATCGCCTCGACCTGGGCAGAACCCGCCCACCTGGTCCTGGAACCCGTTCCGGCCGGTCGAGTCCCATGACCGGTTTCGGTTGCCATCGCTTTCGAAAACGTGCACCGGCAGCCTACCTGCGGCGGGCGATGGCCATGATGTGCGGGCTGGCGCCGAGCAACTCCGGGCGCTGCGGGCGCCGATGTGGTTGGTTCGACGGGTGCTGACGTGGTCGGTTCGCTCGGCACCTCTGCGGACGTGCTCGGCGCCGACGTGGTTGGTTCGGTTTGCGCGACTGCCGGCGATGTGTCAGCCAGCCCGATGATCGCTGCGGTGGCGGCCGCTGCCGCCACGAGTCGTTTGACGTTCACTCGCAACCCTTTCGGTCAGCTCACCTGGTGATCGCCGAAAGACCGCAGGTTGCCCGGCCTCGCGATCCTTGCCGCGAAAGGACCACTCGCGGGCCTGGCGCGATGAGCGAGTGCCAGCCGAAGGCAGCGGAGATCCGCAGAGCCCAGCTCCGGGCTGCCAACTGCACGGGGTACCGGGAGTTCGTCGAGTTCCTGCGCGGACTCGTCGGGAACGATCGCGCGAGTGCCCCGGGTCGACGGCCCCCACAGCTCCGAACCGGCTGCGGGTGAACTTTCCGTGGGTCCTCCGGCGATTCAGGCAGGTTGGAGGACCCACGGACACGGGCGCCCGGTAAACCCCACTTCGCCAGGCGTCCGCGCTTCCTCTGCGCACAGCGCGTCGGGAAGTCGCATATTCCGGACGGAACGCCTTCACCGCCGGCGTCACCACGATGATCGCCGGAAGGGGGCGAAACGTTGCCTGCGGAGCCGAAATTCCTCCAACTCCCCGGCGAGGTAGGCCCGCGAGTGCTTTCAGGCGGTACGCACCCAGCACTGACCACGGGCCTCGACCTGCGGAGACGTGGGAAAGCAGCGGGGCCGCCGGAGGTGGTTCCGGCGGCCCCTCCGAAAGGAAATCAGATCGGCAGGCGGCGGAAGATGGCGCGCGGCACGTGCCGCAGGATCGACATCACGAACCGGAACTGCGCGGGGGCGTACACCAGCGGACTGCCCTTGCGGACGCCGTCCACGATCACCTTGGCGACGCCTTCCGGGGTGTTCGCCATCGGCGCTGCCTTCATGCCCTCGGTCAGCTTGGTGTGGGTGAAGTTCGGCCGCACGACAGTCACCTTGACGCCGTGCTCCTCCAGCGCGTAGGTCAGGCCGGTGAAGAACACG
The DNA here is from genome assembly GCF_053599315.1 of Saccharopolyspora sp. NPDC000995. NCBI lineage: Bacteria > Bacillati > Actinomycetota > Actinomycetes > Pseudonocardiales > Pseudonocardiaceae > Saccharopolyspora > Saccharopolyspora sp. NPDC000995. Next base: position 63,645 of record NZ_JBSFLZ010000001.1, on the reverse strand, counting down.
TCCAGGCCCGCCTTCGAGGAGCCGTAGACGAAGTTCGACCGCCGCGCGCGCTCACCGGCGGGGGAGGACATCACCGCGACGTTGCCGTGGCCCTGCTTGCGCAGCTTCGCGGCCAGCAGCACGCCCAGCGACACCGGGGCCACGTAGTTGATGTCGGCCACCGCGCGGGCCGCCTCGACGTCCGTCCAGCCCTTCTCGTTGTCGCCCTGGATGCCGAAGGCGATCAGCGTGACGTCGACGTCGCCGTCGGCGAACGCCTTGTCGATCACCTCGGCATGCGTCTCGGGCTTGCGGGCGTCGAACGTCAGGATCGACACCGTGCTGCCAGTCTTGCGCAGCGTCTCGGCGGCCTCGTTCAAGCGCTCCGACTCTTCGGGGCGATCCGCGAGGATGATCCGCAGCGGGCGGGCTTCGGCGTACTGCTTCGCCGTCGCCAGCGCGATGTCGGAGGTGCCGCCGAGCACCAACAGGGATTGGGGGTTTCCAACGGCGTCGATCACAGCTCAAGCCTCCGGCTCATGTCTGAGGCGAAAATGCCTTCGGGGTCTACGGATTGGCGGATCTTGCGGAACTCGTCCACGCGCGGGTACATCCGGTGGAACGTCTTCGCCGTGGCCCGCGAGTCCTTCGCGGTGTACAACCGGCCACCGATCTCGAGCACCATCTCGTCGAGATCGGTGCACAGCTGGGAAAGGCCCGATTTGATCGGGAAGTCGACGCAGACCATCCAGCCGGGGTGCGGGAACGACAGCGGTGCTCGGTTGCCCTCACCCATCTGCTTGAAGACGTTGAGGAACGAGTAGTGCCCGGAGTGCGCGATCTTCAGCAGGATCCGGCGCAGATCCTCGTGCGCGTTCAGCGGCGTGCTGAACTGGTACTGGAGGAATCCCCTGGAACCGTACGCTCGGTTCCACTCGCCGAACATGTCCAGCGGGTGGTAGAAGGCGGTCAGGTTTTCCACCACACCGAGCTTGCGCTTGGGTGACTTGCGGAACCACGCCTCACCGAGAGCGCTGAAGGTCAGCTTGTTGGCCAGCCCGTTGGGGAACACGTCGGGCAGCGTCGCCAGCTTGGGCGCGTCGAATTTCAGCGGGTTCGCGCGCAGCTTCGGAGGCAGGTCGTCGAGTTTGGCCAGCGAGCCGCGGCTGAACGCGGCGCGGCCCAGCTTGGAACCGGTGGAGATGGCGTCGAACCACCCCGAGGAGTACGTGTAGTTGTCCTCGGAGCCGTTGCTGACCAGTTCGAGCGTCTCGTCGAGGTTGTCGGTGCGCTCCAGGTCGGCCACGAAGTAGGCGGTCTCGGTCCGGGTCATCCTGATCTTGGCCCGGACGATGATGCCGGTGAGGCCGATGCCCGCGACGGTCGCCCAGAACAGCTCCGATTCGGGGCCCTCAGGTGTCACCGTCCGGACTTGCCCGTCCGCGGTGATCAGGTCCATCGACACTACGTGGTTGCCGAAACTGCCTGCGCTGTGATGGTTCTTGCCGTGGATGTCGTTGGCGATCGCGCCGCCGATGGTCACCTGGCGGGTGCCCGGCAGCACTGGGACCCACAGGCCGTAGGGCAGCGCGGCCTTCATCAGCTGGTCCAGGCTGACGCCCGCATCGACGTCCACGATCGCGGTGTCTGGGTCGATGTCGTGGATTCGGTCCAGCGGGGTCATGTCGATGACCACACCACCAGCGTTCTGCGCGACATCGCCGTAGCTGCGGCCCAGCCCGCGGGCGAGGACGCCGCGCTCGTCGGCGGTGCGCACCGCCTCGGCGATCTTCTCGACGTCAGCGGTGCTCAGCACGCGTGCCCGCGTCGGCGCCGTGCGACCCCAGCCGTAGAGTTCCTTGGTTTCCAACGCGGCAGTCATCAGAGGCTCAGCCTCCGGGAGAGGTCGGAGTGGAAGATGCCCTCCGGGTCGACCGCGGCGCGGACCTTGCGCCACTCCTCGATCCGCGGGTACATCTGTTCGATCATCTCGGCGGAGGTGCGGGACTCCTTGGCCAGGTACAGCCGGCCGCCCGCGTTGCGCACCATCTCGTCGAGTTCCTGGCACAGCCGGTCCAGGCCCGGGGTGATCGGGATGTCGACGGTCAGCGTCCAGCCCTTGCGGGGGAACGACATCGGCGCCTGGTTGCCCTCACCGAAGGTCTTGAGCACGTTCAGGAACGACACGTGGCCCGACGCGCTGATCTTGTCGATCGAGCGGCGGAACATCGCCTCCTGCCCGAACGGCACCATGAACTGGTACTGCAGGAAGCCGTTGGAGCCGTAGACCCGGTTCCACTCGCCGACCAGGTCGAGCGGGTGGAAGAACTGGGTGATGTTCTGCACCATGCCGAACTTCGTCGGCGCCTTGCGGTACCAGACTTCGTTGAACGCGGTGATGGTGAACTTGTTGACCAGGCCGTTGGGGAAGATCGGCGGGGCGGTCATCAACTGCGGCGCGTTGAACTTCAGCGGGTCCTTGCGCAGCTTCTTCGGCAGGTCTTCGACGCGGGCCGAGTTGCCGCGGGTGAGCAGCGCGCGGCCCAGCTTGTCGCCGCGGGCCAGTGAGTCGAACCAGGCGACGGAGTAGACGTAGTTGTCGTCAGAGCCGTCGGTGAAGTGCTCGATCAGCTCGTCGAGGTTCTTCGTCTGCACGTTGTCGACCAGGAAGTACGCGGTCTCGACGCGCTTGAGCTTGATCGTCGCGCTGATGATGATGCCGGTCAGCCCCATGCCGCCGACCGTGGCCCAGAACAACTCGCAGCCCTCGCCGTCCGGGGTCAGCGTGCGGACCTCGCCGTCGGCGGTGAGCAGGTCCAGCGACAGCACGTGGCTGCCGAACGAGCCCTGCGAGTGGTGGTTCTTGCCGTGGATGTCCGAACCGATCGCGCCACCGATGGTGACCTGCCGGGTGCCCGGCAGCACCGGGATCCACAGTCCGAAGGGCAGCAGCCGGCGCATCAGCGTGTCCAGCGACACGCCCGCGTCCACGACCACCGTCGCGTTGTCCACGTCGATCTGGTGCACCCGGTCGAGGGCGGTCATGTCGATGACGGTGCCGCCCGCGTTCTGCGACGGGTCGCCGTAGCTGCGGCCCAGACCGCGGGCGATGACGCCTCGTTCACCGGCCTCGCGGACGGCCTTGGCGATCGCCTCGACGTCCGGGGTGCTGACGACGTGCGCCCTGGTCGGCGCGGTGCGCCCCCAGCCGGTCAGCGTCTGAAGCTCGTCCTTTACCGATCCCACCCAGCCGAGTCTATCCGCGCTGACGTGGCAGATACCGGCGGGTACATCCGGTCCCCGGCGATGTGCGATGTGTCATCGCTACACTCGCTTGGGACGTTCGCGGAGTTCGATCTCCCGCGTCTTCGGCGTCTAGCCGGGTGCCCCAGGTGCCGAATGCCCTGTCGTCGGATCCCGAGGTGAACCAGTGGCCGTGGCCGAACCCGCAGCCCAGACCGAACCGAAGCGGCTAGGCGTCTTGAACCAGCTGTTCCGCTTCATCGTCATCGGCGGCGGCTGCGCGATCATCGACTTCGGCACCTACTCGCTGATGTTGGGCGTGTTCGGTTGGCCGGTGTGGCTGTCCAGGGGGATCAGCTTCGTCCTCGGAACTTCCGCGTCATACGTGATCAACCGGAAGCTCACCTTCCACGGTGCGAGCACCGGGAACACGAGGGCGAAGGCCGGTGCCTTCGCCCTCGTCTACATCGTCACGTTCTTCGTGAACTGGGGCACCAACCAGCTGCTGGTCATGCTCACGGGCGCCGAAGGAACCCCGTGGATGATCACAGTCTGCTGGATCGCCGGGCAGGGCCTGGGCACGCTGATCAACTTCGTGATGCTCAAGTGGGTCGTCTTCCGCGAATGACCCACAAGGGTCCCAGTCGCCGCCCGGCTCCCCGTGGAGAGAAACCGGTGCCCCGCCGAGGTGGCGTCAGTTGCGGAAGCCGGTGCCTCGGGCCGGGGCACCGTAGGCGTTGGCGTCGGAGCGGGTCGTCTCGACGTGCGCCGTGGCCACGTGCGCGAAGTTCACCGCGAAGCGGCCGCCGTCGGCGGTCGCGAGCGACTTCGTCTGGCCGTTGGACATCAGGTCGGCGAGCACGTCGCCGAGCGCATCGGCCTCGGCCGGGGCCAGCGCGATGTGCAGCGGCTGGCTGACGCCGGCGAGGTGCAGCACGAGTCCGGGTCGCGTTTCGGGCATCGGATCTCCCAATCGCAGGGTGACGGGTTCCTTGCGCCGCAAGGACTTCTCTGCCCAGCGCAGCACGTACCGGCCGTCCCGGCACCGGATTTCACCCTCAGCGGACCCCGTAACCCCCGCCCACCGGCCGTTTTCGCTCAAGGCGTACCCCAGCACCTCCCGGCGGCGATCCGAGAACGACGAGGGGCGTCCGCGACCAGATCACTGCTCGGGTTCTTCCTCCGGCGGTTCGAAGGCCTTGACGTCGTTGCGGTCGTCGCTGTTGGGGACGTCGCCCGGCAGGTGCACCGTCTTCGACAGCGGACCCGGCGTCCAAGTGCCCCAGTGCGTCTCATCGTGCACGTCCATCGCCGCCTGTGCGGGCAGCGCGTCCGGCTCGTACGGGTCGACCGCGTACAGCGAGCCCCAATCCCGGTGGATGTTGTTCTTCAGGTAGGTCGGCAGCTCCCGCATGCTGGTTGCCACGTTGAGCCAGCCGAACGGCCCGCCCGCGTCCGGCGACGACCAGCCCTGCCCGATGTCGCGCGCCTCGGCGCCGGCCGCCACCCGGAACTTCGGGATCTCAGCGATGCCGTGGTGCACGCTCGGCAGCTGCAGGCACGGGTTCACCAGGGCGGCGGTCCACTCCACGAACGTCGGCTGGTCCCCGACGAAGTCGGTCATGTTCACCAGCTGCGGCGCCCGCGGCGCGCTCACCGCGACCCAGCCGTTTGGCCCCAGCGAGTTGTCGGTGGCCACTACCCGCATCTTGGTGGCGCCTTCGGACTTGCCGCCGAGGGTGAACCGGAAGTCCCGCCACGCCGGACCCGGCTGCTGCACCACGTACTTGCGCTCGGTGATCAGGAAGCCGTTGTCGGTGTCGTGGCCGAACTCCAGCGCCACCGAGTTCGCGCCCAGCTCCGCGCCGGCCAGCGATAGCACCACCGGCACCTCGCCGGTCTTCGCCCGATCCGGCAGGTCGTACCACTGGGTGCGCAGCTCACCGGTGCCGACGCCGGCCGCGTCGTAGCTGCCCCACACCGGCGCGTTGTCGTTGCCGAACTGGTGCGGCGGCTTCCAGTTGGGTTCCTGCATGTCGGAGCCGTCGCCGGGCGGCAGTCCGGGTCGGTTGAAGCCGACCATCTTGGCCCGCAGGTACTGGTCGGCGTCTTCCTTGCCCTCCAGGCGCTTCGGCGGGACGCCGATGTCCTTGTCCTCCGACAGCGCCGCCTTGCCCGGCTGGCCGCCGGACACCCGCAGCATGCCGGACTGCGGGTTCGTCTCCACGTAGACGTAGTCGGACAGCCCGCAGCTGGAGCCGACGATCTGCTTGATGTTGTCCGCGCCGAGGCTGTAGCTGCCCCACTGCTTCTGGATGACCTTGCCGAAGTTGGCGAGCTCGAACAGCACCAGCAGCGCGCACAGGATCGACAGCGGCGCGGTGCCAAGCCGCAGCGCGCGGCTGCGCTTCTCCTCGCGGCCGAAGCGCTCGTCGACGACCTTCGGGTTGTTCTCGTCGATGCGCAGGTGCTCGATGAACGCGACGATCAGCGCGATCCCGGCGATGCCCAGGAAGACCGTGCTCAGTTCGTGGCCGCTGATCTGCGGCGGCATGTTGAACCAGGGCACACCCCACCCCGAGACGTACCACCAGGCGTTGGGTCCGGTGGCCGCGAACGCCAGGATCACCATGAGCATCGCGACGAACGCCGCGCGGTTGCGCTTGGACCGCAGCACGGTGCTGCTCGTGGCCAGCGCCGTCAGCGCGGCCAGCGCGCCGCCGAACGCGGCGAAAATGCCGAAGTGGTGCGACCACTTGGTGGGGGTCAGGACCAGCACCACGAAGGACAGCGCGGTGACCGCGAGCAGCCGTCGGCTCGGGCCGAGCGCCGCGCCCCGGATGCGGCCCCGCCGCAGCAGCACCACGGCGCAGGTCGTCAGGCACAGCATGACCAGCAGCACCGGGAACCGGCGGGTCATCGAGCCGTCTGGCGTCTGGCTGAACAGCAGGTTGTAGCGGCTGAGCTCCTCGTACCAGCTCTGGCTCGGGCCGAGTTCGGTGCGCAGTGCGGTGGCGTCCACGACCGACTGCCAGGTCTGGTCGGAAAACACCAATGTCAGGATCACGAACCCGGAGGCCGTGATCGGGGCCAGCACCGGCACCCAGCCGAACTCCTGCGCCCGCTTGCGCACCAGCCGGAACAGCGGCTTCAGCGCCGCCACGAACGGCAGCACGGACACCATGCCGTGCGGGTTCGCGCCGACCGACAGCGCCGCGACGACCAGCCCCAGCGCGGCGGGCATCAGCCGCCCGGTGGCCACCGAGCGCTCGACCGCGCAGAGCGCCAGCAGCGAGAACAGCACCACGACCGGCTCGGGCCGCAGGCCGTTGTCATAGGGCAGCCAGAACGCCAGGAACACCGCGGCGGCGGCCCAGCCGGCGGCGTTGCTGCGCCGCACCTGCTGGCCGAGCCGCGGCAGCACCTCGCGGCTGATCAGTAGCCAGCTCACGATGCCCATCAGCAGCGCGGGCAACCGCACCCACGGTGTCGCCGTCGACACCTGCACCCACAGCGCGTACAGCTCGTAGAACCAGCCGAACGGCGCCTCGGGCACGCCGAACCAGCGGAAGTAGTTGCTGATGTAACCGAAGCTCTCGCGCGCCCGCGCGATGGTCAGGATGTAGCCGTCGTCCGAGGTCATCGCACCGATGACCCACCAGACGGCCAGTGCGCCGATCACCGAAACGTCGCGGAACGTCGGCTTCCACCAGCCGGCCGGGGCCCACTTCGGCGGGCGGCGACCGGCCCGCACGTCCAGCCGCCGCAGGCAGATCAGCGAGCCGACGAACGCCAGCACCGCGAGCGCGATCACCGAGAGCTTGAGCGTGGTCGCCTGGCTCTCGTAGCGGTTGTCGACGCGAGCCTCGAAGGACACGCCGCGCACGTCGTCGATGCCGTCGTTGAGGCCGGAGTAGATGCCGGTCAGCTGCGGGCGCTGGTCGCCGCGGAGATTCGCCAGCGGCTCGGTGCCGACGCTGGCCGTGGTGCCGAAGGCGTCGGAGTGCAGCGAGAACGAGCAGTCGCCCGCGGGCAGCGGCACCGTGCCCACCTGCTGACCCTTGGTCAGCATCGTCAGGTGGCCGTTGTCGACCTGCAGCGTGAGGCCGGTCAGCTTGCCGTAGTCCGACGACGGCGGGTTCGTGCTCAGCAGCGTGGCCGGGCCGTCGGTGCGGGCGTCCAGGCTGCGCACGGCCGTGCAGGGGAACTCGGCGTCCAGCCACACCGGGGAATAGCTGACCAACGGTGCCGACACCGACTTGGTGCCTTCCGCCGTCGGCCACTTCAGGGTCGTGATGTTGTAGTTGACCGGAAGGAACGGCACGGCCAATGCGAGCACCGTGCCGAGCAGCCCGAAGACCGTCGCGAACAGCTTCAACCGCTTGGCCGACGGTTGTCGGCGATTCGTCTCGGTATCCGCCGAAGCATCGTCCGTTCGGCGGCTTTCCTCCTGGCCACTGAGCACGGGCCGAGGATAGTAGTTGCTGGTCCGTGCCCTTTCGCGGCATTCGACGGGTGTGCAAATGAACACTTCATGCAACGCCGTGAGCTGCGATCTCAGGAAGCTCTCAGGCCGTTCTCAGCGTCCCGTGACAACGCGGTGACCAATTCGGCCGGGCCCAAAAGCTATCCGGCCGCGCTGGCGCGTCAGGCAAGCGGCGAAGGCGGCTTTCTCTTTTGCACCGCCGCGGGCTCTCAGCGGTCGTCTCGCGAGGACAGCCCCGATGCCGCGTATTGGAAGTCTGGGATCTCGCATGCGAGACGACCGCTGAGGTTCCGCTACCCGCACCGCCACGCAAAACGAGTTGATCCATGCTTTCGTCAGCGGCGGTAGAACTTTTCCTGTTGGCCTTGGCGGAGCAGGCGCAGCCATTCCTTGAATGCCTTCAGGTCGCGCTTCTGCCCCACGAAGTACAGGCCGAAGCGGAGCACTTCCAGCGCACCGATCTTGCGCATCCCCGGCTGCGACAGCAGGTAACCGCGGTTGCGGTAGGTGTAGTAGCGCTTCGCCGCGTCCGACGGGTCCTGGGCGTGGAACCGACCGCCCAGCATCGGCTTGAACTCCGCCGAACCGTCCGGGTGCAGGAACCGGGTGCGCAGTGTGGTGCCGAACGGCAGCCCGGAGCGCACCACCCGGCGGTGCACCTCCACCTCGTCGCCGCGGAAGAACAGCCGGTAGTCCGGCACTCCCACCACGTCCAGCGTCGAGGCGCGGAACAGCGCGCCGTTGAACAGCGACGCGATGCCCGGCAGGAAGTCGCCGTCGCCGAGCTCGCTGACCCGGCGCTTCCAGGTCAGGCCGCGGCGCAGCGGGAACGCCAGCTTGTCCGGGGTGTCGATGTTGACCACCACCGGCGACACCGCGGCCAGCCGCCGCTGCTTGGCGACCTCCAGCAGCGTCGCGAGCGCGTGCTCGTCGGCGGGGCGGCCGTCATCGTCGCCCAGCCACACCCACTCCGCACCCAGCGACAGAGCGTGCAGCATGCCGAGCGCGAAGCCGCCGGCGCCGCCGAGGTTGCGCTGCGAGACCAGGTAGGTCGACGGGATCGGGCAGTCCGCCACCACGTCCTGCGCGGGCTGGTCCGGACCGTTGTCGACCACCACCAGGTGATCGGGCAGCCTCGTCTGGCTCCCGATGACTTTCAGGGACTCGGCCAGCAGCTCGCGACGGTGCCTGGTGACGATCACCGCGACTACGGACCCGGCCGGCAGCTGCTGTGCGGAGTCGGTGCTCATGAGCCTTCTTTGCTCCCGATCGTGGCCGCGGATTCGCCGATCCGAGCCAGGGTTTCCTCACTGAGGTGCTCGAAGGGGTCGTATCCCTTGTAGTGCGTCAGCACTTCGCGCAGCGATCCCTGCTCCCGCATCCCGCCCTTGTCCATCCAGATGGCGGTGCTGCACAGCTCGATCAGGAACTCGTCGGAGTGCGAGGCGAAGACCAGGATGCCCGATCGCTTGACGAGGTTGTTGAGCCGGTCCCGCGCCTTCTCCAGGAACTCGGCGTCAACTGCGCCGATGCCCTCGTCGAGGATCAGGATCTCTGGGTCGATCGAGGTCACGACGCCCAGCGCCAGCCGCACCCGCATACCGGTGGAGTAGGTGCGCAGCGGCATCGCCAGGTAGTCGCCGAGCTCGGTGAACTCGGCGATCTCGTCGATTCGCTTCTCCATCTCCTTACGGCTCATGCCGAGGAAGAGGCCGCGGATGATGATGTTCTCGTATCCGGAGATCTCCGGGTCCATGCCGACACCAAGATCGAACACCGGTGCGACCTTGCCGATCACCCGCGCGCTGCCGCGGGTGGGTTCGTAGATGCCGCTGAGCAGGCGCAGCAGCGTCGACTTGCCCGCCCCGTTGTGTCCGACGAGGGCGACCCGGTCGCCGTGCCGCAGCGATAGGTCGATGTCGTGCAGCGCTTCGATGATCGGTACCCGGCTGTCGGTGCCGATCTTGCCGCCCGCCTTGCCGAGCACGGCCTTCTTCAGCGAGCGAGACTTCGCGTCGAAGATCGGGAAGTCGACCGCTGCATTCCAGACGTCAATGCTGACCACGGTTGTTCGGCCTCACTCAGACCCAGTAGGAGACACGGGCACGGTAATTGCGCAGCACAATCAGGGCCAACGCCCAGCCCACAACGGTGATCACGCCGACCACCAGCCAGTGGTGCCACGCGATGGGGGAGCCGAGCATCGGCTGCCGGATGATCTCCAGGAAGTGCATGAACGGGTTGATCTCGGCCAGTTGGGCGCGTTCCGCGATCGCGGGGTTCGGGTTCGTCTTGAACTCGTCGTAGTTCCACACGATCGGCGTCATGAAGAACATCAGCTGGACGACGCTCTGCGTCACCGGCGGGATGTCCCGGAAGCGGGTCGAGATCGTGCCCACCACGAGGATCACCCAGGCGCCGTTGAGCGCCAGCACGGCGAACGCCGGGATCGCCAGCAGCGAGACCAGCGTGAGCGGCTTCGGGAAGATCAGCAGCAGCACGAAGTAGACGACGAGGTTGTGCGCGAAGAAGAGCACCTGTCGCCACAACAACCGGAGCACGTGGATCGTGACCGGGGCGGGCAACTGCTTGATCAGGCCCTCGTTCGAGATGAAGACCTCGGAGCCTTCGTTGATGCAGTTGCCGATGAAGCCCCAGATGATGAAACCCACGGCTAGGTACGGCAAGTGCACCGAGAGTTGCTGGTTGAACAGCTGCGAGTACAGCAAACCGAGTGCGGTGCACGTCACAGCCATGCTGATGGTTATCCACAGCGGGCCGATGACGGAGCGTCGGTAGCGCTGCTTGATGTCCTGCCAGCCGAGGTGTGCCCACAGCTGTCGCTGCCCGAAGGCATCGCCGATGTCCTTGAAGGCTTTACGCCAGGTCTGCGACGAAGTCTCGGGAGGGGCTTCAGGTCGGTCTAGCGTGCTCGTGGACTGCACAGTGCGTCAGAGTACCGACCACGAGTGTGCCCCCCGGGTGAGGGCATCACTCGACGGCGTCGCGCCCGTCTGACGTAGGGCGCGACGCCTCCACGGAGCGTCACAGGTATTGACCGATGTCCCGGTTGTGGCCGGTTTCGGCTTCGCCGCTGCTGCCCACGGGCAGGCCTCGGCGCATCTGCTCCAGCTGGGCCCGGGCCGCCATCTGCTGGGCGAACAGCGCCGTCTGCAGGCCGTGGAACAGGCCCTCCAGCCAGCCGACTAGCTGGGCCTGCGCGATCCGCAGCTCGGACTCGGACGGCGTCGTCTCCTGGGCGAACGGCAGCGACAGCCGCTCCAGCTCCTCGATGAGCTCCGGGGCGAGGCCCTGCTCCAGCTCGCGGATCGAGGACTGGTGGATCTCCTTGAGGCGGCTGCGGCTGGCCTCGTCCAGAGGTGCCGCCCGGACCTCCTCCAGCAACTGCTTGATCATGGTGCCGATGCGCATCACCTTGGCCGGCTGTTCGACCAGGTCGTTGATGTCCTCGCCGCGCTCCGGCTGGTCGTCGGCGTTCATGGCGGCACCGATCGGCTTGCCGTCCTCGCCGACGACGAACACCTGCGGCCTGCCCTCACTCGGATCGTGGGTCATGTCTCCATCCTGGCTTGTCGCTACAAGATTCGAAATCCCGGGGCAGCGCTGCGGCCCGCGGGTCCAGACCCTGAGATCTGACCTTGCGCGAATTAGGGTGCCGGGGTCCGGGCGGCGGCTGAGGTTCGGCCAACCGCGCCGCTACGCAGGGTGAGCTTGCAAGCGTCTTCGCGCGAGTGATGCGATATCTGCCACCCGGGGGCGAGTTCGGGTGGCCCCATACGTAACGTGTGCCCCATGGCGTTCGACGTCGCGGCGGTTCGCGGGCTCTTCCCCGCGCTCGGCGACGGGTGGGTGCACCTGGACGCCCCGGCAGGCATGCAGGTTCCTGAACAAGTGGCGACCGCGGCGTCGACTGCGCTGCGGGCCCCGGTATCCGGTCCGGGCGGGATATTCCCCGCATCGCAGCGCGCCGAGGCGATCGTGGAAGCCGCCCGTCGCGCTATTGCTGACCTCATCGGCGCGAACCCGGCCGGGGTGGTGCTCGGGCCGAACTCCGCCGTGCTGCTGCAGCGGCTCGCCGATGCGCTCGGTGACGGCTGGATGATCGGTGACGACGTTGTCGTCTCCCGGTTGGACCACCCGGCCAACGTCGCGCCGTGGCAGCGGGCGGCACAGCGCTCCGGAACCACGGTGCGGTGGGCCGAGGTCGACATCGAGACCTGCGAGCTGCCCACCTGGCAGTACCAGGAGCTGGTCACCCCGCGGACGAAGGTCGTCGCGATCACCGCCGCGTCCGGGGCGGTGGGCACTCGGCCGGACGTGCGGCAGGCGGCGGACGCCGCGGCGGAGCACGGTGCGCTGGTGGTCGTGGACGCCGCAGCCGCGGCGCCGTTCGTGCCGCTTGACATCACAGCGATGGGCGCCGACGTGGTGGTGGTGAACGCGTCGGCGTGGGGCGGGCCGCCGGTGGGTGCGCTCGTGTTCAAGAACCCGGCGATGCTCGACCAGTTGCCGTCGGTGGCCCTGGAGTCCGGCGCGCGCGGACCGCAGCGGTTGGAACTCGGCCCGCACGCGTACCCGCTGCTGGCCGGGTTGGTGGCGTCGGTGGACTACCTGGCGGGGCTCGACGATGCGGCGGTCGGGCCGCGCCGGGAGCGCCTGCTGACTTCGCTGGGCTCGGTGAAGTCGTACCAAGCGGGGTTGCTGGCGAACCTGACCAACGGGCTGCGGAAGATGCGGCACGTGATGGTGATCGGCGACGCGATGCGCCGGGTCCCGTCGACGGCGTTCACGGTCAATGGCGTCAAGGCGGAGGAAGCGGTCGAGCACCTCGCGGAGCGCGGGGTGTGCGCGTTCGAGGATCCGGGCATGCACGGGGTATTCGCGGTGCTCGGCGTCGGCGAGGTCGGCGGCGCGGTTCGCGTCGGACTGGCCCACTACACCAACGCCTCCGAGGTTGACCAGCTCGTCCGGGCGGTCGCCGAACTCGGCTGAAGTACGAAATCCCGGCGCATCCGCATCGCGGTACCGGTTGCGAGGGTGGAGCGAACGGCCTACTAGCCGCCTCTACCGGCGCAAACGGTCCGTTCGCTCCAACTCGAAGCATGCGCTGTGTTTCCTCGGGCCGCTACGGCGACGCAACACACTCATGAGCCGGTGAACAGCGGAAATTTTGCTTTCAGCGGACGAGGAGGATCTTGCCGCGGACGTCGCCCGCTTCCAGCGTCGCGTGCGCTCGCGCCGCCTCCGACAGCGGCACCCGCTCGTGCACCAGCGTCCGCACTTCGCCCGCCTCGACGTGCGGCCACAGCCGCTCCCGCACGTCGGCGACGATCGCAGCCTTGCCCTGCGGGCCCCCGACTGGCCGACCGCGGAGCCCGAGCACCGACAGCCGCAGCCGTTTGACCAGCATCTTCCCCAGGTCGAGTTCGGCCTTCCGGCCGCCCTGCATGCCGATGACGGCCAAATGCCCGTCGGGCGCCAGCGCGGACAGGTTCCGGTCCAAATAGGACGCGCCCATGTTGTCAAGGATGACATCCGCCCCGCCGAGTTCCTTGACGATCGCGACGAAGTCCTCGTCCCGGTAGTTGATGACCGGGTCCGCGCCCAGGTCCGCGCACAGCTGGCGGCTCTCGGCCGATCCGGCGGTCGCCGCCACGCGCGCGCCGAGTGCCTTGGCGATCTGGATCGCGCAGGTCCCGATGCCGCCGGCCCCACCGTGCACCAGCAGCAACTGTCCACTCCGGAGCCCGGCCTCCATCACCACGTTGGCCCACACGGTGCAGGTGACCTCGGGCAACCCGGCGGCCTCGACGAGGTCCACCCCGGCGGGCTTGGGCAGCACCTGCGCGGCGGGCACCGCGACGCGCTCGGCGTAGCCCCCACCCGCGAGCAGCGCGCACACCTCGTCGCCGACCTGCCAACCGGTCACGCCATCGCCGATTTCGGCGATGGTGCCTGAACATTCCAGCCCCAGGATGGTGCTGGCGCCCTTCGGCGGCGGGTAGTTGCCCTCCCGCTGGCTCAGGTCCGCGCGGTTGACCGCGCTCGCGGCGACGTCGATGAGCACGTCGCCCGGACCCGGCTGCGGGTCGGGTTGCTCAGTCCACTCCAGCACATCCGGTTCGCCCGGCTCACGAATCGAGATCGCGTACATGCCCTGGACGGTAGTCCGCCCGGAACGCTTCGCAGCGCGTGGTCCGGCGGGGTGATAGAAGATCGGTCAACGCGGTAAAAATGGGAATTTGTCCCTGCTTTTCAATTCTTCTTGGTGCAGGCTTGACTTCACGCAGTGATCATCTCAAGGCTTGCCAACACAAAGTCCACCCGAAGCGGGGAGCATGATGAGTTTGCGAACCATCACACCCAGGCGTTCTGCGGCAGCTCTCGCCGCGATGTGCGCGGTCGCGTTGTTGACCGTCACCCCGGCGAGCGCGGCACCGGCCGATCTCGGCTCGAGAATCAACGGCAATGCTGTGAACCGCCACCTGATCGCGTTGCAGCGGATCGCCGACCAGAACGGCGGGAACCGCGCGTCCGGTCTGCCGGGCTACGAGGCGAGCGTCGACTACGTGGCCGGCAAGCTCCGCGACGCGGACTTCGACGTCACCACGCCGGAGTTCACCTACCAGGCCTACTACCTGGACTCGTTCAACCTGGCGGTGGCCGGGCAGCCGGTCGAGGGTGACGCCCTAGAGTATTCCCCGGCAACCCCGCAGGGCGGCATCACCGCGCCGCTGGCGGTCGTCCCAGTCGACGACACGCCGGGCTGCGAAGCCACGGACTACGACGGCGCGGACATCACCGGCAAGGTCGTGCTGATCCGGCGCGGTGCCTGCACGTTCGCGCAGAAGGCGCAGGTGGCCGGCGAGCGCGGGGCCGCGGGCGCGATCATCTACAACAACGCGGACGGTCCGCTCAACGGCACGCTGGGCGACCCGGAAGCTGCGAAGATCCCGACCGCGGGCGTCACGAAGCAGGTCGGCGAGGCGCTCACCGGGCAGGCCGACGCCGAGGTGAAGCTGGATGTCCAGGCCCGCCTGGAGACTGTCACCACCCGCAACATCATCGCGCAGACCCGCACCGGTCGCGCCGACAACGTCGTGCTGGCGGGCGCGCACCTGGACAGCGTTGCGGAAGGCCCCGGCATCAACGACAACGGCACCGGCTCCGCGGGCATCCTGGAGACGGCGCTGCGGTTGGGCGGTAGCCCGAAGGTCAACAACGCCGTCCGTTTCGCCTTCTGGGGCGCGGAGGAGTCCGGCCTGGTCGGGTCCACGAAGTACGTGCAGAGCCTGAGCTTCGAGCAGCAGCTCGACATCGCCCTGTACCTGAACTTCGACATGATCGGCTCGCCGAACGCCGGCTACTTCGCCTACGACGGCGACGACTCCGACGGCGTCGGCGCCGGGCCGGGCCCGCAGGGCTCGGGGCAGATCGAGCAGGACCTCGTCAACGCGATGGCCGCGCAGGGCATCGAGGTCGAGGGCGATGACTTCGACGGTCGTTCGGACTACGGCGAGTTCATCGCGAGCGGCATCCCGGCCGGCGGCCTGAACACCGGCGTCGAGGAGCTGAAGTCCGAGGCGCAGGCGGCGAAGTGGGGCGGCACTGCGAATGTCGCCTTCGACCCGAACTACCACTCGGCGAAGGACAACCTGGCCAACGTGGATCGGGTCGCGCTGGCGCGCAACGTCACGGCCCTCGCGAACGTCGTCGAAGGCTACGCGCAGAGCACCGAGGCGGTGAACGGTATGCAAACCCGTGCCCAGCGAGCGCAGCTGCGCGCCGTGCAGGCCCCGATGCTGGCGCAGACCCACGCCGCCCCGGCGAAGACCAAGTCAGGCCACCACAACATCGCCTGACGGGCCGGAATCAGTGGAACGGGGCGCCCCGCCCCGTTCCCGGTGGTCCGCGATTTCAATGGAGATCAGAGGTCCGATTTCCATTGAAATCGCGGAAGGAGTCACCGGACGGGGTGGATGGCGGAGAGGATTGTGCAGGCGACCGAAGGAGATGTCGTGAAACGTGCCGTTCTCGCGGTCGCCGCCCCCACCGCCGACGCGGCGGAGCCGGTGCGCTTCGCGACGTTCAACGCTTCCCTCAACCGCGCCACCCAGGGCGAGCTGCTCGCAGATCTATCCACATCGGGCGATCCGCAGGCGGCTGAGGTCGCGGAGGTCGCGCAACGCATCCGCCCGGATGTCCTGCTGCTCAACGAGTTCGACTACGTCGAGGGCGGCGCAGCGGTCGGCGCCTTCCGGGCCAACTACCTGGCGCGGAGCCAGGGCGGTGCAGACCCGATCGACTACCCGTACGCCTACACCGCCCCGGTGAACACCGGCGCGCCTTCCCGGATGGACCTCGACAACGACGGCATCACCGGCGGTCCCGGTGACGCGTACGGTTTCGGCGCGTTCCCCGGCCAGTACGGGATGGTGGTGCTGTCGAAGTACCCGATCGGCGGGGCTCGCACGTTCCAGAGGTTCCGGTGGGCGGACATGCCGGGCGCGCGGCTGCCGGACGACCCGGCGACGCCGCAGCTCGCGGACTGGTATTCGCCGGAGGAGCTGGAATTCCAGCGGCTGTCGTCGAAAACGCACTGGGACCTGCCGATCGACGTCGGCGGGCGGACCGTGCACTTCCTGACCTCGCATCCGACGCCGCCGAGCTTCGACGGCCCCGAGGACCGAAACGGCCTGCGCAACCAGGACGAGATCCGCTTCTGGGCGGACTACGTCACGCCGGGCCGAGCCGACTACATCTACGACGACACGGGCGCATTCGGCGGACTCGCGCCGGGCGCCCGGTTCGTCAAATCCATCGGAGATCGGCCCCGCCGCCGATACAGCTGGTGCGGCGGACAGCGGCGATCTCGCGCCGCAGCGCGGTGATCTGGTCGAGCACAGTTGTCGGGCGGTGAACAAACATGATCTACCTTCCGGTTTCGGCCGTGCCACGAGCGATGGCGCCATAGGGCGATCAACAAATTTCTGGCAGTAACGAAATTCGGGAAGGTGCGATCTGTTGCTTGATGGCAATTACGAAAAAGGATGGTTTTGGTGATCGCGGGCATCATCATGCTGGTCGGGATGGCAGCAACCGTCGCTATGAGCATTATCTTGTGGCAGCAGAAAGCAGCGGGACGCACCATCTGGCCCTGGTTAGTGGTCGGATTGTTGACGATGTGCCTTTGGCCGATCTCGTTGTGGGTTGCGATCGGGCTGTGGTGGTACTGGCGGGCTACACCCGTACCGCCTGCTGCGGGCCGTTACCCGCAAGTCATTCCGGCGCAGGCGCCACCGGTCCGTCGAGGAGCTCGGGGGCCCTTGATCTCCGTGGCGTGCGTTCTCGGGTCGCTGATCACTATCGTGCTGTTCAGCGCACTCCTCCCGCCAGTACCAGCGCAAACGAACCAGGCGACGCCCGCCAACAGCACGGTGCCGCCTTCTACATCGCAACTGCCTCCATCGGCATCGCAGACCCCACGTGTGCAGCTTCCGCCGGAAGCGGTCGTGCGCGGAGTTCTCGATGCTGACCGAGTCAGTGTCCAGATCGCAGGGCAAGCAGCTCAGCAAATTCGGATCGCCGGAGTTGACAGCCCGACCACGGGTGCTGACCCCGAATGCTGGGGCACGGAAGCGGAAGCCTTTACTGAGAAGACGCTCTTGGGGCAGACCGTGCGGGTCCAGCTCGACTCGGCGTGGCAACCTGGCGCGCCGGATGAGCAAGCTGCGGCAATCTTCCTTTCTGACGGAGCGAACTACTCGCGTCTCGCGCTGGAACAGGGCTTCGCCCGCTTGTCCGTGAATGCGCCTGCCGCGCTGATCGGCGAGCTTTCCCAAGCGGAAACGAACGCGCGGAATGCGCAGGTGGGGTTGTGGGGAGCCCCGTGTTTCGGGGCGCTTCGACTGGCACCGCCACCTCCGCCGCTGGCACCCGAGCCGCAACCGCAACTGCGGTCGGAGCCGGAGCCGGAGCCGGAGCCGGAGCCTTCGCCGGAGGGCGACAGTGGGCAGTCCCCGGTGGCCTACTACCCGAGCTGCAAGGCCGCGAAAGCTGCAGGTGTGGCACCGCTGCATCGGGGTGATCCCGGTTATTCGTCGAAGCTGGACCGAGACGGCGACGGGGTCGCGTGCGAATCCTGACCAGCCGCTAAGCGATGTCGAGGAGCCCGGCGAGGGTGGTGGCGGTTTTCTCCGTGTCTGTGTCTTCGTCGGGTTCGACGACGAGGTCGATCAGCCGCATTCGAGTATCGATGCCGTGCCGGTCGAATTCGTCGAGCGGCAGCACGACGCGAACGTCGTCGCCGACGTCGAACCGGGGTCGGTGTCGCCGCGCAGCACGATCTCGGGCAGAACCACCGTGCGCCGTTCGGCGGTCTGGTCGGCGTTGGCGTGGGCCTGCAACACGTTCGGGTCGGCGGAGTTGTAACCGGTATCGGCTTTCAGCAAGGGCCAGCCGCCGAAGAGTCGGTCGCGATCCTCGGTGACCGCCAATGCCGATATCGCCGTTGGCATGCTGCTGGGCGAGCGCGACCAGGCGGTGGGCGATCTCTTTCTGCTCGGCCGACCACTGCACCGACTGTCGTGCGACGTGGTTGGCCGGTGAATTCCCTGCGATACCGGTGCGACTTTGCGGTGGTCGAAGTAGCTCCACCGTCGGCTTCAAGGGGAACGGCGGTACTCCCGCATCAACGTTCCCCACTCGGCCGGGCGCGTACTTGTCTTGGCCTTTCATGATCTCCATCCTGGTGTCGAAATGTCACCAGGCGAGCGTTCTGCGAGCGCCGTGCTTGCTCAGCTCAGTACTCACAAGATCGCCCCTGGCCTACGTTGTTGCAGGTCAGGGGCGGTATGGCGGAAGCGGGGGGATTCGAACCCCCGGTCGCTCTCGCGACGCTCGCTTTCAAGGCGAGTGCATTCGGCCGCTCTGCCACGCTTCCATGCCGCAGCGTAGCCAACCCGCGAAGATCCGCCTACAGCCGGTCGGGTCAGTCCAAGCCACGCAGACGGGTCGTCAGCCGCTCGAAAACTGCGCCCAAGACTTTCATCTCGTCGGGTTCCAGCAGGTTGATCATGTGCGCTCGGACGCCCGCGACGTGCGTGGGCGCGGCTTCGCGCAGCTTCGCCAGCCCCTCGTCGGTGAGCACCGCGAGCACGCCTCGGCCGTCGCTGGGGCATTCGTTCCGGCGGACCAGCCCGGCCGATTCCAGGCGGCGGATCTGGTGCGAGATCCGGCTCTTGGAGTGCGCGATCTGGCTGGCCAGTTCGCTCATCCGCATCCGCTGGCCGGGTTGTTCGGACAGGCTGACCAGGATTTCGTAGTCCGCGATCGAGAGTCCGTGGGCGAGCTGCAGTTCGCGGTTGAGCCGGTACTCCAGCAGCGCGCTGCCGACGATGTAAGCGCGCCAGGATGCCATTTCGCGCTCGCCCAGCCACTTGGTTCGCTGCTCGGTCACCTCGGTCACCTCGGTCACGCGGCCAGGTTACCGGCAGGTTGACGGTACTGGTGCAGGTTCGGGCGTACGGAAAAACAATTTGCCTCCTAACCATTCAATTCGAGTACGATCGGGTCGTGTCCGGTTTCCTGGAACGAGACCCGCAGCGCATGCCGCTGAACCGGTTGGTGGGGCTGACCGGTCGGCGGCTGTCGCAGTACTGGGAGCAAGCGGTGGCGCGAAGCACCGCCCTGAGCCAGACGGCGCTGCTGGCGCTCACGGCGATCGACGAACGGGAGGGCCGAACGCACCGCGAGGTGGCCGAGAGCTGCTGGGTGCGCCCGGCGACGCTGACCCCGGTCATCGATGCCCTGGAGGCCGACGGGTTGCTGACCAGGCAGCGCGACACCGTCGACCGGCGCGTGGTCCGGCTGCGCATCACCTCGGCGGGGCGGTCGGCGCTGGGCGACGCGTGGCGGGGGGTTCGCGCGGAGTTCCGGCGGATCGACCCCGGCGCCAGTCCGGCCGAAGACGCCCTGATCCGTAAGTACCTGCTCGCGATCCTGAGCGGTCTGAACGAGAAAGAAGGCGGATGTGACCACAGCGGTTGAAGTGACCGAGCTGGTCAAGCGCTACCCGAAGGCCAAGAACAACGCGGTGGACGGGCTCAGCTTCGAGGTGAAAGCGGGGGAGATCTTCGGGCTGCTCGGCCCGAACGGCGCCGGCAAGACCACCACCGTCGGCATCCTGACCACCAGGGTCCTGCTGACAAGCGGAACCGCCCGTGTCGCGGGGGTCGACGTGGTGGCCGATCCGGTCGCGGCCCGGAGCAAGGTGGCGGTCGTTCCGCAACGGGTCAACCTTGACCGATCGTTGAACGCCCGCCAGAACCTCATCTGGCACGCCGCCTACCACGGCGTCGCCCGCAGCGAGCGGCAGCGGCTCGCCGATGAGCTGCTCGACCGGATGGGCTTGGGGGAGAAGGCGAAAGCCCGCGTCGACGACCTCTCCGGCGGGCAGGCGCAGCGGCTGATGATCGCCCGCGCGCTGATCCACAAGCCCGAGGTGCTGTTCCTGGACGAGCCGTCCACCGGGCTCGACCCGCAGGCCCGGCTGTTCGTCCACGACCGCATCAACGACCTGCGATCCGAGGGCGTGACGGTCATGCTCACCACCCACGACATGGACGAGGCGGAGAAGCTGTCCGACCGGGTCGGCGTCGTCGACCACGGCAAGCTGCTGACGCTGGACACACCCGAGGCGCTGATCAAGTCGCTGCCGGGCAGCGGCACGGTGGACGCCACGCTGCGGACCAACGGCTACGACCCGGCCAGGGTCGCCGAGTTCTTAGCCGATGTGGACGGTGTGCAGCGGGTCGAGCAGATCGGTACCAGCACCAACCAGGCAGGGGAAGCCGAGCTGCGCCTGCGCCTGTACGTGGGCGAGGAGCCTGCCGCGCTGCTCGGTCCGGTCGCGCAAACGCTGCACGAGCAACGGGTTTCGGTCCGCGACCTGTCGCTGGGATCGGCGACGCTGGAAGACGTCTTCATCGACCTGACCGGGAGGGAACTGCGATGAGTCCTGTCCGTGCATTCACCGCGGTGCTGGGCCGCGACGTGTTCGTGACCGGTCGGGAGCTCCCGAGCTTCCTGGCGCAGGTGCTGGTGCAGCCGGTGGCGCTGCTGTTCATTTTCGGCAAGGTGCTCAGCGAGCTCGGCTACGCCCAGTCCGGCTACGCGCAGATCCTGCTGCCGGGCGTGATCGCGCTCAACGCGTTCGTGGTGTCGCTGCAGAACACTTCGTTCCCTCTGGTGCTGGACTTCTCGTTCTCCCGGGAGATCGAGGACCGGCTGCTGGCACCGCTGCCGATCAGCTGGGTGGCGGTGGAGAAGATGCTGTTCGGCGCGCTGCGGGGGCTGCTGGCGGCGGTGCTGATGGTGCCGATCGGGGTGGTGATGCTGGGGGACATCAACTGGAACCTCGGCGGCCTGGCGTTCGCGCTGCTGTGCATGGTCCTGGGCTCGCTGTCTGGCGCGGCGGTCGGCCTGACGGTGGGTGCGGCGGTGCCGCCACGGCGCATCAACATCATGTTCGCGGTGATCCTGGCGCCGCTGATGTTCACCGGGGCGACCCAGTTTCCGTGGGCGCAGCTGGAACACCTCCGCTGGTTCCAGGTGCTCTGCGCGATCAACCCGCTGACCTACGTCAGCGAAGGCATGCGCGGAGCGCTCCTGCCGGACGTCCCGCACATGCCGCCCTGGATCTGCGTCCTGGCCCTGCTGACGGCCACGGTGATCTTCGGAGCCCTCGGAATCAAGTTCTTCCTCCGCCGAGCCCTCGACTGACGCCTGGGTGCTGTGCCCCGGCATGGCAGGAGCGTTGCGCGACCCGATCTTGGCGCAGTTGCACCGGATCGGTGTGGGTTCCGGCTGCTGGGGCGCGGCACGCGAGTTTGGACGCTTGGCCGGACGGGGCGCTGGCGTATCCGAGCGGGACCGGTGTGCAGACCTTGTGCGGGCAGCGGCTCACGGCCACAACTCGGAATTGGCTTGGTTGTGGGAAACCTGTGGCGGATGCGACGCCGAAGCGCGGCGGTCTCCGGCGCGCCCCTCTGGTGTCGCGATGAGCGGGCGCACCAGGGGGCTCGCGACGTTGGTCCGACGGGCCCAGTGGATGTTGGACGACCTGGCTTTCCGAATCGGCGCAGGCGTTCTCGACGCCGACCACCTCAACGCAGCCGCCTCCGCCGTGGACGAGACGGCGCGACTGCTGCACGAAACCGCGAATTTTCACTATCGAGAAATAGGGTCTGTGATGACAAAGGTGCGGCGAGCTGTCGACGGGGATCTGGGCGCGGTGGCCGAGATCTTCGCCCACTACGTCGAAGGCAGCACCGCGACGTTCGAGACCATCCCGCCGGATGTCGGGCAATGGCGGCTGAAGCTCGACGCGCTGGCCGACCGGGGGCTACCGTTCCTGGTCGCCGAGATCGGCGCGGAGGTGGTCGGCTTCGGCTACGCCGGGCCGTGGCGCCCCAAGCCCGCCTACCGGCACACTGTCGAGGACACCGTCTACCTCGCGCCGGGGTGGACCGGGCGGGGCCTCGGGAAGTCCTTGCTCAACACTCTGATGGCCGATAGCGCTCGGGCCGGGTCGACGCAGATGATCGCGGTCATAACCGACGACGGCGACGACTCCTCGGTCGCGCTGCACCGCGCATGCGGCTTCCAGGAGGTCGGGCGGCTGCATGAGGTAGGCCACAAGTTCGGCCGCTGGATCGGTACCGCGCTGCTGCAGCGAAAATTGGATCCGGTGCCGTAAACCCTTGTCATGGCAAGGTTTTCGCGAGGTTTTCGCGCTCGGTGCGTTCTTCATCCGGAGTTCGGATCAGGCACTCCCTAGGACATTTGCGAATTCGGTTGTTCCGTCTGGGGGCTTGTGGGAAGGTTCGCGCGTCGTATTGGACCCGAACATGTTTCGTGCGAGGAAAATTGAAGAGGCTGATTGCGCCGTTAGCCGCGGCGCTGTTGATCATCCTGGCCGGATGCGGCGTCGGCGCTAAGCCGCAGTCCTCCGGCGGCGGGGACTCCAAGTCCAGCAGCGAGACCAGCCAGAGCAGCGGCGAGTCCGAGTCCACCGGATCGCAGAGCGTCGCCTTCGGCCAGTCGGTCACGGTCAATACGGACCGGGGCGCCAAGCTGAAGCTGACCATCGGCGCCCCGACGGACTTCACCGAGGAGACGGACTTCGATCCCGAGAAGGGCAAGTACATCGTCGTTGACGCGGAGGCCGCATTGGTTGCTGGTGTCGCTGGCAACGTCAGCGAGGACGAGTTCACCCTCATCGACGGCAAGGGCAAGCGGTATGAGCCGGCCATCGCCTCGATGGAGATCTCCGGATCGTTCATCGAGCTGCTGACCGACAAGGACAAGCCGGTCGCCGGGAAGATCATCTACGACGTGCCGAAGGACGCCTCCGGCCTGGCGGTCGAGTACTCGCCGACCGGCTTCAACAGCAAGCCGTTGGGTCTACTCGCCAGCTGGAAGTGAAGCCGCACGGCCCCTGGGCCGGGTTGTCCTAGTTGCCCCTCGACGCGGACACCCCGGCCTTTTGTGGCTCATTAGAAGTAAAAACGGCACACGATCGAGCGATAACCTTTTGTGTAACACTCCAAACTCGCGGTTTCCCTGGCCCGTTTTCCCTGATCAAGCGGCAGATGCGGGTGATCGGGACCCGGTCGGTCCGCGTCAGTGGCCGCGGAGTGCGCGTTAGCGTCCCGGCGGCACTTGATCTCGCAAATCAGGCTGCCCGCTGCAGGTGCTTCCCGGCCTTCGCCGGAGCTGCCGACGACAGGTACGCCAACGGGCCAGGAGCTGATCATGAAGCCTCGCACAACGAGTACCAGACGCCCCGACCACGCCGGTCGCCGCGTCCGGATGGCGGCTGCCGCCGTGCTCGGTGCGCTCTGCCTGGGCATCAGCGGATGCTCGGGCGCATCGCCGATCGAGCCGGCCCACGCGATAGCGCAAGCCGACCTCGGCATGCAAGCCTCCGCGACCACCTTCGCGAACTTCCCCAAGGCGCCGCAGGATCCGGCGCCGAATGCGGAAACCAGCGGGGTCGTGCTGCACATCAAGCGGGATGTCGCAGTGCACCAGGCACCCGGCGGCGCCGTGTTCGCCAAGCTCCCCGCCACCCAGCTGGAGAACCCCACCTGGGTTCCGGTGATCGCGGAACACGGCCCGTGGGCGCAGGTGCTGCTCCCGTCGCGCCCCAATGGTGCGACCGGTTGGGTCCGCACCGGCGATCAAGTCGAGCGGGCGAGGTCTCCCTACGTCGTGGACGTCGACATCGATGCGCGTCGGCTCGTGGTGCGCGAGGGCGGCTCGGCGATCGGGGAGTGGGTCGTCGGGGTCGGCGCACCGGGTTCGCCGACGCCGCGCGGCCGCACCTTCATCATGGCGGCGATCGAGGAGACCGTCACCAAGTTCAGCCCGATCATCCTGCCGCTCGGCGCGCACTCCGACACCTTCAGCACCTACGGCGGTGGCCCGGGCACGGTCGCGCTGCACGGATGGCCCGACGCCGCGGTGTTCGGCCAGGCGAGCAGCGACGGGTGCGTTCGCGTACCCGACGACGCGCTTCGCCTGCTGTCCACCCTGCCATTGGGCACCCTCGTCCACCTGCGGTGATCGCCGTGGATGGTAAGTACCCGAAGTACACCGAAAAGGAAGTGCTACGAATGCGCAAGACTGCTTGCCTCGCCGGAGTTTTCGCCGCAGGCACCGGACTGCTGGCTGGCGCCGCGCCAGCGTTCGCGGACAGTGCGGACAACGATGGCATCAACATCGGCAACGACAACAACCTGAGCGTGTTGCCGATCCAGCTGTGCGGCAACAACATCGGGGTGCTCGGGGCGGTGGTGCCGATCCTCTCGCCGCAGGCCAACGACTGCACCAACGCGCCGATCGTGGACCACCCAACCGTCCCCGGGAAGCCAGGCACCGACGGGCCCTGCGAATCGGGCGAATCGGGCAAGCCAAGTGGGCCCGGCTGGCAGGGCGGATCCGGCTGGCACGGCGGGCAGGGCTGGCAGGGTGGACCGGGCTGGCAGGGTGGGCCCGGCGGGCAGGGCTGGCAGGGCGGACCGGAGCGCGACCAGTGCGCGCCCGGCGTCCCCGGCGGGCCGAGCGACCCCGTCCAGACCCCGCCGAGGCAGGTGTCGGCCACCAAGCCGCTGCCCACCGCGCCAGCACCGGTCGCGGTTCGCGGACACCACCCGGTGACCGGCTGACCCTCCGACCGATTGGTCTATTTCACTCGAACGAGTGCATGCCTAAGTCGCTGGCTGGCTCGCACCGTTTGATCACCACTAGATTCCGATGCTGCGTAGATCATTACGCACTCCGTGTGGTCGTTCCGGCTCGAACGAACCACACCCCCGGTGGTGGTGCCCGGCGAAGTACTCCCCCTCTCTTCGCAGGGCACCACCACTGTTTACGGGGCCATCCCGTGAAAACCGGTCAGCCGCTGATGCGGTCGGAGCACCTGGGTCAACGCCGTCGTCCGCTTGGCGGCCGTGATCCAGGTCGTCTTCTCCGGCTCCAGAGTGAACAGGACGGTGATCTTCTCGTCGTCGCCGAAGGCGCCCGTGACGTGCATGGCCGGCCGCTTCAGGTCGATGTCGTCGGCCGCCCGGGTCGTCGGCCCTCGCCCGGTGCGATCAACCGGGGCCCGGTGTCGTCCAGACCGATCGCGTCGGCCATCCGGTCCACGATGGCCTTCTGCACGCCGCGTACCAGAGCGCGCTGGCCGCGTCGTCGTTGCTGGAGCGCAGCATCGGCTCCAGCAGCTTCTTGTCTTCGGCCGTTGCCTTGCCATCCAAGGTTTTCAGGTAGTCGATCGCGACGAGCAGCTTCACCACCGACGCCGACCGGAACTTCTCGTGCTCGCCTGCGTTGCAGCGCGGTTTCGCCGGAATCGGCGTCCACCACGATGTATCCCGCGGTACATCGGCTGGCGGTGCCGGTGCCGCGTGGCCAGGGGGCGTGCCGCGCAGCAGTCCAGCAGCAGCCGCTGCGAAAGGCGGCATCCTTCGAGTAGTTCACTTGTAGCCCCACAGATCTCACTGCATTCGGTGGGATGCGGGGAGCTCATAGCGCGAACAATGGCAAATGAGCACGTTTTGCGGAAATACGCTGCAGCATTCCGCGATTCGATGCACCCGAGAGTCCGGGCGCACCGAATCGCCGCAAGATCACTGCGTGGCTGGGCCGAACGAGCGGGCTGCGGCCAGGAAAGCGTCGTTCTCCTCGGGCTGTCCGATCGTGACTCTCGCGCCTTCGCCGGCGAAAGCGCGGACCACGACCTTGTTCTGCAGGCAGTGCTCGTTGAACTCGGCGGTGCGCTCACCCAGCGGCAGCCAGACGAAGTTCGCCTGCGTCTCGGGAACCTCGTACCCGGCGGCCACGAGTTCGCGGTGCACCCGCTCCCGCTCGGCGACCACGTTGGCGCACCGCTTCCGCAACTCGTCTTGCGCTTCCAGCGAAGCGATCGCGGCGACCTGGGCGAGGGCGTTGACGCTGAAGGGGATGGCGACCTTGCGCAGCGCGGCGGCGACCTCAGGCGGGGCCACGGTGTAGCCGACGCGCAGTCCGGCGAGGCCGTAGGCCTTGGAGAAGGTCCGCATCGAGGCCACGTTGCCGCGTGTCCGCGCGATCTCGACGCCGTCCGGGCCGTCCGGGTCGGTGACGAACTCGAAGTACGCCTCGTCGAGCACCACCAGCACGTCCGAGGGCACCCGGTCCAGGAAGGCTTCGAGTTCGGCCCGCCGCAGCAGGGTGCCGGTCGGGTTGTTCGGCGTGCACACGAACATCAGCCGGGTGGCCGGGGTGATCGCCGCGAGCATCGCCTCCAGGTCCAGCGCGTGCTCGGCGGTCAGCGGCACGCGGACCTGCTTGGCGCCCACGACCTGCGCGATGATCGGATACGCCTCGAACGACCGCCACGGGAAGATGACCTCGTCGTCGGCGGTGCAGGTGGCCTGCACCAGCTGCTCGCACAGCGCAACCGACCCGCAGCCGATGGCGATCCACTCCGGCTCCACCCCGAACCGCGCCGCGAGCGCCTCGGTCAGCCGCCCGACGCCTATGTCCGGGTAGCGGTGCACCTCGCTGGCGGCCTGGTTGATCGCCGCGACCGCGCTGGGCAGCGGGCCTTCGGAAACCTCGTTGCTGGCCAGCTTGATCGAGCCGGGGATGGTCCGACCAGCGACGTAGGCGGGTAGCTGGTCGAGGTCGGCACGAGTGCGCACGGTCATTTACGACTCCTAGCTCTGATGGGTCACCTGGACGTTAGCTCGCCTGCTGGGGAAAGGGGGGCACGGGTCATTTTGCGAAGCGGGTGACGAACATCGCGTTGGAGCGGTGGGACGGGTGGGGCGTCGCCTGCCCGGCGGCAGGTGCGACGGACGGTTCCGTCTGATGGCTTGTCTTGGCGGCCATCCGTGTACTTCAGTCGTCCGACCGGTTGAATTCGTTGACTGGTGTTCACTTCGGCGTGATTACCTGCACGGCATGATCCAAACCCGGACCGAGACGCTTGCGCTCACCGATGGCACCCAGCTCCGGTTCACCGTCGCCGAACCGGACACGGTGGTGCGCGGTGGACTCGTCGTCCTACACGAGGCCCGCGGCGTCACGGAGCGGGTGCGCCAGCTGTGCAGCTCCCTGGCCGAAGAGGGCTGGCTCACCGTAGCGCCACATCTCTACCACCGCGACGGAACCGACGAGTTCCACGTCCACCAGCCGGACGAGCACGTGCATGATCAGGTGCAACGGTTGTCCGGAGACGCGATCCTCGCCGACACCGACGCGTCCTTCCTCTGGCTGTCCGACCAGGGCGTACCGGCCGACCGGCAGGGGGTCCTCGGCTTCGACATCGGCGGCTCGGCCGCGCTGGTGGTGGCGGCAAGCCGCACCGTGGGGGCCGCTGTGAGCATCGGCGGGCGCGGCATCCTGGAGCCGTTGTCCGCGGCGGTGCCGCCGCTGGTGCAGATCGCCGGAGAGCTGTCTTGCCCGTGGCTCGGGCTCTACGGCGACGACGACGAGATGGAGCCCGGCGAGGTCGAGAAGCTCCGGGAGGTCACCGACACCGCGCAGGCCGCGACCGACGTGATCCGCTACCCGGGAGCCGGGCACCGGTTCGACCGCGACGCGGACGCGGCGGCGGAGGCGTGGCAGCGAGCCCGCAACTGGCTGGACCTCCACCTGCGCTGACCGCGCGTCACCAGCGGAGAACCAGCAGCTCACCGTCACCGGAGCCTAGCGAACGGGGGTCTGGTGGGTTAGGAAGAGCCCATGACGTCGAGCACGAATCCAGAGCAGGTCCCCGAGCTGTTGTGGCAACCAAGCGCGCAGCGCGTGGCCGCGAGCCGGATGGCCGCGTTCCGAGACTGGTTGCGCATCGAGCGGGACATCGACCTGCCCGACTACTGGGCGTCGTGGCAGTGGTCGGTGTCGGAACTGAGCGGTTTCTGGTCTGCGGTGGCGGAATTCTTCGACGTCCGCTTCCACGACCGCGCCGAGCGGGTCCTGACCGCCGAGGTGATGCCGGGCGCGGAGTGGTTCCCCGGCGCCACCCTGAACTACGCCGAGCATGCGCTGCGCGACGGCGCGGGCAAGGGGGACGGAGACTTGGCGGTGATCTTCGCGCGGGAGGACGGCCGCAGCGAGGAGATCACCTACGGCGAACTGCGGGCCCGGGTGGCCGCCGCCCGAGCGGGCCTCAAGGAGCTCGGCGTGCGGGCGGGGGACCGGGTTGCGGCGCTAATGCCGAACAGGCCCGAGACGCTGGTGGCGTTCCTCGCCGCGGCGAGCCTCGGTGCGACCTGGTCGTCATGCTCGCCGGACTTCGGCGCGCGGGCGGTCGCGGACCGCTTCGCGCAGATCGAGCCGAAGGTGCTGATCGCGGTCGACGGCTACTTCTACGGCGGCCGCAGCTTCGACGTCCGGTCCACTGTGGATCACTTGCGCGACGCGATGCCCGGGTTGACGGGCACGGTGCTGGTCGACTACTTCGGTGAGGGCGCCGAGCTGGCGGATGCCATCGGCTGGGACGACCTGCTGGCGCAGCACGGCGGCGCGCTGCTGGAGTTCGACCCGGTGCCGTTCGACCACCCGCTGTGGGTGCTGTACTCCTCCGGCACCACCGGCCTGCCGAAGGGCATCGTGCACGGCCACGGCGGCGTGGTCCTGGAGCACCTCAAGACCATCGGCCTGCACTGCGACCTCGGCCCGGGCGACCGGTTCTTCTGGTTCACCACGACCGGCTGGATGATGTGGAACTTCCTGGTCGGAGGCCTCCTCACGGGCACGACCCTGGTGCTGTACGACGGCAGCCCCGGCTACCCGTCGCTGTTGGCGCTGTGGGAGCTTGCGGCGCAACACCAGGTGAACTACTTCGGTACGTCGGCGCCGTTCATCCAGAGCTGCCTCAAACGTGAGCTGCGCCCCAAGGACGCCCTCGACCTGTCCGCGCTGCGCACCGTCGGCTCGACCGGCGCGCCGCTGACCACCGATGGTTTCCGCTGGGTGGCCGACGCGGTCGGCGCGGACGTGCAGATCGCCAGCGTCTCCGGCGGCACCGACCTGTGCACCGCGTTCGTGGGCGCTGCGCCGGACGTGCCGGTGTGGTTGGGCGAGATCTCTTGTCCGATGCTCGGTGCGGCGGTCGCCTCCTACGACGAGTACGGCAGGGAACTGCATGACGAGGTCGGCGAGCTGGTGGTGACCAAGCCGATGCCGACGATGCCGGTGTACTTCTGGAACGACCCGGACGGCTCGCGGCTGCGAGAGGCGTACTTCGACACGTTCCCGGGCGTGTGGCGGCACGGCGACTGGGTGCGGGTCACCGACCGCGGCACCCTGGTGATCTACGGCCGCAGCGACTCGACCCTCAACCGCGGCGGCGTCCGAATGGGCACCGCGGAGTTCTACCGGGTGGTGGAGGGCTTCGAGGAGATCGTCGACTCGCTGGTGATCGACACGTCGGGCGCGGGCGAAATCGATGGCGACCTGCTGTGCTTCCTGGTGCTGGCGGAGGGCGCCGACCTGAACGAGGTCCAGCCGAAGCTCAGGGCGGCGCTGCGCACCGATCTGTCGCCGCGGCACGTGCCGAACCGGTTCATCGTCGTCGACGAGGTGCCGCGCACCCTCAACGGCAAGAAGCTGGAAGTGCCGGTGAAGAAGATCCTCGCTGGCACTCCGCCGGAGCGAGCGGTCAGCCGCGACGCCCTGCAGAACCCAACGTCCCTCGACCCATTCGTGCAGCTCAGCGCGGACCTGGCGACCTGATCGGCGGTGGGGAGGCCTGCCACCGCGGCCTTCCGACCGCAAAACTGGCCCCCCCGTGACGGCCGCTGGGAGGGTTGTGTAATCTTTTCTCCGGTGGCCGCGAGGGTTACCGGGAGGCTTCGCCTAGTCTGGTCTATGGCGCCGCACTGCTAATGCGGTTGGGGGTTACGCCCCCTCCCGGGTTCAAATCCCGGAGCCTCCGCTGTGGCTTCCGCCGGAAGGTGGAGACCACACAACTGGAAATGCGCCCGTAGCTCAACGGATAGAGCATCTGACTACGGATCAGAAGGTTAGGGGTTCGAATCCCTTCGGGCGCGCGTCTGGTCGAGACAGCGCGAACCCCCTCTTAAGAGGGGGTTCGCTGCTTTTCAGGGGGCCGAGCCTCCGGTTGCCGGCCATCCTAGGCGCTCAGTGTCGCCGGAGATCAGTGCACCGGCACTTGCTCGGGACTCCTGCCCGCAGTCTTAGTGGACCAGCGCCGTCGAGAAGCGCGGAGTGGCCGAGCACATCGGCCAACTGGCGCGGCTTCGTCCCGGCGTCATCGAGGATGAGCGACAGTCTTGCGGAATGTGCGGAAGGTCACCCGCTCGCCCGCACGCGCTTGGTGGTGTTCGATGCATCGAGAAAGCCGCCCTTCGCGTCCGGGAAGATCGGCTTGCTCGGGTCAGGCGCCCCGAGCTTGGCACCTTGCTTCCCCGGGGTTCAAGCCGTTGTCGAGCGCAACGGACGGGGATCGCGGCGTCCGCGACCGCCCATGCGGCCGAAGCGACGTCACCTGTCGATTTCGGGCACGGCGAACAAGATTCATCCACCATCCCATTGGGCACGCCATGCCATTGGGTAACTGCCGAGTGACCTACGGTTTGGCCCAATGTGCACTATATGGGCGGTGAAGAAAAGAGGGGTGTGTGCCGTGCGGGCCAGCATGCACCCGGCGACGACTTCACCAGGTCTCGCCTCTCGGCATGCGGCACGGGATAATTGCATGACCGCGCGATATGCAATAGGACCTATTTCACATTATCCGCCAACGATGCGAACACGCGCGCATCACGGTGCGATAACCATATCCGCTGGAATTTTGTTATTTGATCGTAATAATCCAGAAAAACGGCAGGTCAGCGTACTTTTATGATAAAAATTCGCATTTTTTTGGAACGGATAGCGGGAGTAACGGGCTGGGGCATTCGCGAGATTAATAAGCGGAGGGGGCTTGCGTCACGGTGTGTTGCGCTCCGCGACGCTCTGCGATCGCCGGTCGGGTTCTGCAACTATTAAAACGACAAGATCGCGCCATGCCGCCCGCCCCGACTAGGCGGTATGCGCCGGTCAGATCGGAGCGATATGGGCTGCTCCCACGCCAAGACCTGCCCTCTTTTTCCCCTGCTCAAAGCAAGCTTACGCGGCTGGCGTGATTCCTACTGCGACAGCGAACAACGTTGGCAAGAATGCGCCAGATTCAGGTTGGCGTCCAGAGGCCAGCTCGTGCCGATCTCGCTGCTGCCCAACGGTGCCGACGTGGGGCACATCCGACGCGCTGCCGAGCGGTCCGCGGCGGCCGAACCAACGCCGCCCGCGCCGCTCATTTCCGGGTCGTCAGGAACCGTGGCTTGGTTCGAGCCGGCCCCGGAACCAACACCGGCGCGGCCGCGTCAGCCTTCGGGGCCCCCGCGCGTTCCGCAGCAGCCCCCGGCGATCCCGCCGGAACGACCAGCTAAACCCCGCGGCTGGAAACGCCGCTGGTGGACTCGGCTCGCCGAGTGGATGAGAGGTCCCGCATGAGCAACTACTGGCCCTGGTGGGCGGGCGCTATCGGACTCGCCCTTGTCACCATCAACTACACCCTCATCACCGATCGGTCCTTCGGGGTGTCCTCGGCGTGGGATCGCGTCCTGCACTGGCGCGCCGAACGCCGAATCGAACGGCAGGAAGCCCAGTTCGCCGACGACGGAGCTCTTGCTGACGCTCTGGCCGCGGCGACCGCCGAGGAGTTCGGGACCCGCGGTGAAGCACCGACGTTGCCGAAGGCGGCGCGCGGCGCCGCGCACCCACAGGACACCTCCGGGGCGGCCGAGTCCCAGAATTCGACGTTAGCGACCCCCCGCCAGGTACCGCTGGTCACCCAGGCCGCGCTGCTGCTGTCGATCATGGTCGGCGGATGGGTCGCAGCGGTCACCTCCGGTCGGTTCGAGCTCCGCTTCGACATGGGCGATGCTTTCAGCCGACTCGTCACCGACAACCCGAACACCATGATCGGCGTGCTGTTCGCGGGGGGTGTGCTCGTCGGCTTCGGCACCCGCCTCGCCGGTGGCTGCAGTTCAGGCCACGGACTCAGCGGGTGCGGCCGGCTGCAGCCGGTCAGCATCGTTGCGACTGCCGTCTTCTTCGGCACCGCCGTCCTCGTGTCGTTCCTACTGTGGAAGGTGATCTGATGCGTACCCGAGGCGCGGTTCTCGTTGCCAACATCATCACCGGGTTGGCCCTCGGCTTCACCGTCACCAACATCGGGTTCGGCGACTACTCCGAGCTGAACCGCATGTTCACTTTCCAAGACCTACGGATGCTGTTCGCCTTCGCCGGTGCGGTCGCGATCATCGTGGTGGCCTTCGCGTTGGTGGGCGTTCGGCGCAGGCCGGGGCGCATCCACGGGGGCGTGATCCCCGGCGCAGTGCTCTTCGGCACCGGCTGGGCGATCTCGGGTGGCTGCCCGGCGATCCCGCTCATCCAGGTCGCCAGCGGATACCTGCCCGCTCTGGTCACGATCGCGGGTGTCATGGTCGGGATCTGGCTCTGCCGTTGGGCCAACGCCCACTTCTTCCAGCTCGACCGCGGATCTTGCGGGCTGTAGCGGAAGTTCACGAGGCCGATGCGAGACCAGAAGTCAGGTTCGGATCCCTTCGGTCGCGCGTCTGGTCGAGACAGTCGAAACCCCATCTAGTAGCTGGGGTTTCCTGCCTTTTCGGGGCTTGGGCGACCGGAGTCGTGCCGGCCGTCCAAGCCCCGGTTGCCAACAAGTCGCCAACTTTCCTGCCCGGGCTTTCCTGCCCGAAGGGCCTTTGGCGTGAACGAAGCCCATCGGGTAGCCGGTCAGTGAGCGGCGTCGAGCTCGATGAACAGGACACCGGCGATGATGAGACCGATGCCCACGCCCATCTCTACAATGCCCAAAATCACCCGCGGCCAATCCTGGCTCGGCGCTTCGAAACGCCGCTGGTCTGGTGTGTTCTCGAGTTCAGTGAGCGTTTTCATCCTTGCCGATCCGTCGCCGCGACGCTGGAAGTCCCACGGTCCGGGGCTGCCGCAAGCGGCATAGACGCCTTTGCCCACCCGCGTAGCTTGCACCGCTGAGGTTCCGCTACCCGCACCGCAAGGCAAGAAGAGGTTGGAAAACGCTAGTCGGACCAGAAGCGCTTTTTTCGCTTGGGGTGGCGGATGTCGTTGCCCCCCATGATCGAGAAGCTGCGGATGCGGATGAGCGGGGCGTTCGGCATTTCCGCTTCCTCGTCCACCTTGATCGTGTTGCCGCCCATGATGTCCGTGGAGTCGACCACCACCCGCACTCCGCGCGGCACGATCACGTCGCTGCCACCCATGATCGACACGAGCATGATCTCGATCTCATGGCCAGGCAGCGTCGCCTCGCACAGGTCGATCTTGGACCCGCCCATGAGCGCGAAGTACCCCGACTTCCGGGGCACCCGCCAGCGCCCCTTGTAGTCGGAACCGCCCATGATGGCCAGCTTCCACCGGCGTTTGATCCCGTCGGTGGGCTCGACAGGTCGTTCAGATGCCGTGGCCGGCAGGTCGGTCACCAGCGCGTCGAGTTCTCCACGCGTGACGGACTGGTAGGCGGCGCCCACGCGTTCGGTGAATTCGGCCAGGGTCAGCCGTCCATCGCCCACCGCGTCGGTCAGCCGTCGTGCGATCTCGGTGCGTTCGGCATCGGAGACACGGACGGATCGGTCTCCATTCCCGGCTGGGAAGCTCATGCTGGCAGTCTAGGACGCGCTGCCGAGTCGGAATCGGGATATTGCGGGCTTCTCGCACCTGGCCGCCTTCACGTGCGCGCACCGGGGTGCGTTGGCCCGGCGTCGGCCAGGTCCCGTGCTCGGTAGCGGTGTTGATCGGCGGAGCACCCGGTGGGACATCGACTCCGCCTCCGGGTTCGACCCGGTGTTCATCTCGGTTTCCCGCCCTGGCGGCCAGTGCCTGCTGGACGTCTCCGCGCTGCTGATCCACCCGCCGCGTCGACGTCGTCCGCTCCCGCGACCTGAGCAGGAGTGGCAGCTGACCCGGATCGGCTAGTTGCCCGCCCGCTGTGCGGTGGCGATGCGGATCAGCTGGTCACGGCGGCGAGCGCGCGGCGGGTCGAGGGCCGATGATGGCCCGTAGTCGGGACTGAGGGGAACCAGATGATCGACATCGCCAAGCAGGTAGCCGCCGTGCAGCGGGTGGTCAGCCAGCACTCGATCGACGGCGGTGGGCAGGTGAGCGTCCTGCTGCGCCGGAACTACGCCGCTGAGATCAGAGAGGTCTGGCGGGCGTTGACCGAACCGGACAGGTTGCGAGGTTGGCTCCTGCCGATCACCGGAGAGCTGTGGGAACGAGGTCGGCACTGGTTCGACGGCACCGCGGGCGGCCGGATCCTTCGGTGCACGGCGCCGCGCTTGCTGAAGACGATGTTCGACGAGGACAACAGCGTCGTTGAGCTGCGGCTTTCCGAGGGTGACGGGTCTGGCGGCGGGACCGGGGTCGAGGTCATGCACTCGGTTCCTCTTGATCCGATCAGCAGCGGTGCGGGCGCTTTGTTCGTCGGGCCCGCCTGGGACATCGGCCTGCTCGGGCTGGACGTGTACCTCAGGGGCGAGGACATCCCCGGATGGGAGAACTCCGCTGAGGCGCAGCAGTTCTCCCGGCAGGTCATCAGGGCGTGGGCCACCGCGACCGAGGACTCCGGCACCGCCGACGGCGACCAGATCGCCGAAGGGGTGGCCGCGGCGA
Organism: Saccharopolyspora sp. NPDC000995; assembly: GCF_053599315.1. Taxonomy (NCBI): domain Bacteria; kingdom Bacillati; phylum Actinomycetota; class Actinomycetes; order Pseudonocardiales; family Pseudonocardiaceae; genus Saccharopolyspora; species Saccharopolyspora sp. NPDC000995. Next base: position 28,625 of record NZ_JBSFLZ010000001.1, on the reverse strand, counting down.
CCGCCCAGCTCACGCCGGACCTCGACCAGACGAGCGCCTGATCGTCCCCGTCCCGCTGAGCTGCCCAGCGGCAGGTCAGCGGGTTCAGCTGCTAGCTGCTGGACGTGCGCGTCCGATCAGCAGGAAAGGCCAAGCACGCCCCCACCGGCCGCGGCGATCCCTGGCTGGCAGGCACGCTCGGCGAAATCGTCGCGACCACCGGCAGAACCGCACCCTCCTCGGTGCCCGCTAGCGGCGCCTGGCCAAACGCCGAGGCAAGGAACACGCCATCGTTGCCTGTGATAACTCCGTACTCACCATCGTCTGGCACCTGCTGTCCCAACCCGATGCTCACCATCACGATCTCGGAGGGGACTTGTACGGTCCCGCATCAACCGTGACCGCCACCAACGCGCCACTCGTCCGGCAATGGGAACGCCTCACCGACAAGAAAGTCACCCTCGCCCCCCGACCCGAACAACAGCCCGCCGCCTGATCTGCCTCACAGCTCATGGCGAACCCGGCTCCGCTGCGGCTACGCCGGGTGCCTTCGCCTGCCCACTCACCAACCGTTTTCGAGTCAGCCGCTACAGCAACGAAAAAACGCTACGGCGGATCTGCCTTGAGCTTCGAACGCCTGGCGCGTTGGGCTGCGAAGGAGCAAGGTTGCGGCGAAATGCGGCGGATTGACCGCCGCAGGCTTGTCCGTGCAACGGGCGTCGACGAGGAGGTCGGCATGGCTGAACAGCAGCAGTGGGCTGCGGTGGACGACTACCTGGGCGCGCTGCTCACGCCGGAGGACCCGGTGCTGACCGCAGCCCTGCAGGCCAGCGACGAGGCCGGGCTGCCGCACATCAACGTGTCGGCTCTGCAGGGGAAGTTGCTGAACCTGCTCGCCCGGTCGGTGCAGGCGCGCAGCATCCTGGAGATCGGCACGCTCGCCGGCTACAGCACGATCTGGCTCGGCCGGGCGCTGCCCTTGGATGGTCGGCTGGTCACCCTGGAGGCGGAGCCGAAGCACGCCGAGGTCGCGCGCGCCAACCTGGCCCGCGCGGGCCTGGACGGCATCACCGACGTGCGGGTCGGCGCCGCCCTGGACACGCTGGCGGAGCTGGTCGAGGAGTCGTTCGACCTAGTCTTCATCGACGCGGACAAGCCGAACATCCCGGAGTATTTCCGCTGGGCGCTGGTGCTCACCAGGCCCGGCGGGCTGGTGATCGTGGACAACGTGATCCGCCGGGGTGCGGTGGCCGACGAGCACAGCAGCGATCCGGACGTGCAGGGTGCGCGGCGGTTCCACGAGATGCTCGCTGACGAGCCGCGGGCGTCGGCTACCACGATCCAGACGGTCGGCGCGAAGGGCCACGACGGCTTCACCCTGGCCGTCGTCCTGCAGCCTGGCGAACGATCTAGTGGTCAGATCAGTGCCGGGTCCGCGGTGGACTGATCTTCACCCGGGAGGACAGATCATGACGAATCTGCTCGCCAACCTATTCCGGCTCGACGGGCGAAAGGCGGTCGTCGTCGGCGGTGGCAGCGGTCTTGGCCGGTCCAGCGCGGTGGGGCTGGCCGAGTTCGGTGCGAAGGTGGTCGTCGCGGACGCCGACGTGGCCCGGGCCGAGGGGACCGCCAAGGCGATCGGGGAGCTCGGACACGAGGCGAGCTGTCGCGAGCTGGACGTGCGGGACGGCGAGCAGATCCAGCGGCTCGCGGAGGCCGAGGCGGACGCCGAGGTCCTGGTCGTCACGCCGGGCATCAACGTCCGCAAGCGGCTGGTCGACACCGTCGACGGGGAGTTCAACCGGGTCGTGGACGTCAACCTGAAGGGCACCTACCGGCTGGTGCGGGACTTCGGCGCCCGGATGGCTGAACGCGGCCGGGGCAGCATCGTCACCTTCGCCAGTTTCCGCGCCGTGGTCGTCGAACCGGGGCAGGGCATCTACGCCGCGACCAAGGCTGGCGTCGTGCAGCTCTCCCGCGCGCTCGCCGCGGAACTGGGACCGAAGGGCGTGCGGGTCAACGCGATCGCGCCGGGACCGTTCGAGACCCCGCTGACCGAGCAGATCAAGTCCGATCAGGGCTGGTACGGCGCGTACGCGGAGAAGACCGCGTTGAAGCGCTGGGCGAACGCCGACGAGATCGCCGGTGCCGTGGTGTACCTCGCCTCGGACGCCGCCTCGTACGTGACGGGCAGCCTCCATCTGGTGGAGGGCGGCTGGACGGCGATCGACGGCCGCTTCGAGCCGAACGTTTGATCCGCTTGCGCCGCAAGCAAGTACGAGGCCCCGTCCAAGGTCAGCGAGGCCTCGTTGCGCATCGCGGGTCGTGAGTGAGCGTTGCGGTGGGAACCGGCATGGCCCTCTTAATAGTTGGTCGGGGTGTCGCTCAGGGTTTCTCCACTTCGGCGGGCAAGCCGCCGGTGATCCGCACAAGCTCGTCGAACGTCGTCGGGAACATCGCGTGCTTGGAGCCCGCGCCCGCCCAGACCTCCGGGTGACTGGCCAGCATCCGATCCACCACGGTCCGGATCGGCCGCGGGTGCCCGACCGGACCGACACCACCCACCGGCTGCCCGGTCGCCTCCAGCACGAATTCCGGAGTGGCCCGCCGGATCTTGCGCGCCCCGAGCAACCGCCCGACGTGCTTGGTGTCCACGCGGTGCGCGCCGCTGGCGACGATCAGCAGTGGCTCGTCGTCGGCGGTGAAGATCAGGCTGTTCGCGATCGCGCCGAGCTCGCAGCCGAGCCGTTCGGCTGCCGCCGCTGCGGTCGGCACGTCGGTTTCGAACTCGACGACTGTCCCCGCGACGTCGAGATCGCGCAGGCAGGCGGCGAAGGTGTCCGTGGCATTGCTCATGCGGCGCAGAATCCCCCAAGCGGCGCCGTCGGAACAAGTTCTTTCACAGTCGGGTGGCGGGATCGCGGACGCCGCCTGAGAACCCGCGGCGGTGCAAGCTGGAGGGGTTGGCTGAGCGGCTGGCGGGCGTTTCAACGACGAAGCTGCCCGTTGTCGCCCTCCGCGCCGCAGCATCTTTGCTTCCTCGCCATGGCACCAAGCCAAGATGTGATCAAGCGACACATCACCCAGGACATGACCAAGGACACAACTCATCGGACTCAATAGGTGCCATGGCCCCAGGAGCACTCACAAACTTCCCCCTTCGTGCAGGTCGAGCCTGGACGCGCGTTTTCTACACCAGCAGGGGCAGCTTTCGGACTCCGGTCATGTTGGGGCTGGGGATGAACTCGGGGCCCTCCGCCGGGTCGGTCCGCAGGTTCGGGCACCGGTCCAGCAGGATGTTCAGCGCGACCCGCCCCTCCAGCCGGGCCAGCGGCGCGCCCAGGCAGAAGTGGATGCCCCGCCCGAACCCGATGTGCGGGTTCGGGTCCCGGCCGATGTCGAAGGCGTCCGGGGCGGTGAACTGGCGGGGGTCCCTGTTGGCCGCCGCGACCCACAGCAGCAGCAGTTCATCGGCCGGGATCCGCTGGCCACCAAGCTCGACCTCCCGGTTGGTCACCCGGGAAACCGCGGCGAACGGGCTGAAGAAGCGCAGCGATTCCTCGATCGCCGAGGGCACCAGCGACCGGTTCGCCCGCAACTTCGCGAACTGCTCGGGGTGCGCGTCCAGGCACAGCACCGTGTTGCCCAGCAGCATGGTCGTGGTGATATGCCCGGCGATCAGCAGCACCATGCCGAAGTTGACCACCTCGGCGTCTTTGAGCCGCGCACCGTCCACTTCGGCCAGGACGAGTTTGCTCAGCAGGTCCTCGCGCGGCGCGCGCCGGCGCTCCGCGACGTGCTCGCCCAGGTACTTGGTCAGTTCCTGGACCTGTTCCATGGCCTTCGCCATGTACTCCTCTTGCTCCTTCGAGCGGTCCTTGAGGGAGACCTGGTTGGAGGTCTCGAACATCGCGTCGACCCATTTCTTGAACAGGCCCCGGTCGCTGCTCGGCACGCCCAGCAGTTCCGCGATCACGATGACCGGCAGCGGATAGGCCAGGTCGCGGACCAGTTCGATCCGGTCGGACACGGCGTCGAGGAGTTCGTTGGTCAGCGCGGCGATCCGGGGTTCCAGGTTCGCGACGACCTTCGGGGTGAACGCGTGGCTCACCAGCTTGCGGAGCTTGTTGTGCTCCGGCGGGTCCATCTGCACGATGTTGCCCTCCCGGAACCCGGACGCCTCCGGCACCAGCCGCTGGGTGGCGGAGGAGAAGGTCGCCGGGTCGCTGAGGGCCTCCAGGACCTCGGGGTATCCGTAGACGTTCCAGATCCCGGCCGCCGAGTCGTTCGCCACCGGCTGTTCCGGTCGCACCCCCCGCAACCAGAACTGCGCTTCGTTTATCCCCCAGGCGTCGGCGAGGGTCGTCATGTGGTGCCCCTTCCTGTTGGTGAGCGCCACCGATCAGGTGCGCTCCATGTCCATCTGGGAGTCGTAGATCCACTTCCGGTAGTTCGCGTTGATCTCGTTGAACAGCGCGCTGATCTCGGCCGCGGCCGCGGTCAGCGAGGCGCGGTCCGGTCCTTGCCTGGGTTCGAAGGCGCGGCAGACGGTCAGCGCCAGCGCGTCCGCCTTGGCGCGGTCGTCCGGGCCCCGCAGCTGTGAATTGATGTTGTCCACCATGAAAAACCCGGTGACGGTGGCACTCATCGAGAAGATCAGGTGCGGCACGTCGTCGCGGACGAGGTCGTACTTAGTGATCAGCTCGAAGTAGCGGGCGGTGAACTCCTGCCCTCGGATCTGCGCCGAGGTCTGCTTGAGGTTGCCGAGCAGTTCCGCGTCACCGGTGACCAGCGCCCGCATCAGCGGCCTGCGCTGGGTGGCCAGGAACGAGTTCTGCAGGAACCGGTGCGGCCGGGCCTCGTCGGGGTCGCGGCGCACGGCGTCGATGAGCTCGGTGATCAGGTCCACCGATTCGCGCAGGAACAGCGATTCGAACAGCCGCTCCTTGGTACGCCAGTGCAGGTAGACGGTGCCCTTGCCGACGCCGGCCTGCTTGGCGATGTCCTCGATGGTCACCTTCCGGTAGCCCAGCCGAATCATCAGCTCGCCGGCCGCGTCAAGGATGCGGTCGGCACGTTCGGTGGGCTGCGGCATGGTGCGTCTCCTTGGTCCGGATAGGCGCTTGCGATGACGTGCTGACCAGGTTTGAAATCTGGTCAATCAGTCATCCGTCACGGTATCGCTAGCCGCAACGGCGGGCAATGGACCTCGGGCCCGCATTGACGCGGTCTTGACGCGGTCTTGACGCGTCACCCGGAAGCACCAACCGGCGGGCACTGCCGCCCGGGGCGGTTTTAGCTTCTGCAGACAGCCCCCATACCGAAAGGGCTTTCCCCGCCGCCCGGAAGGGAGCACCATGGGATTCGGCGAGTTCAAGGACCGCTTGCCGCACCTCGGCGAGGAACACGCGAGAAGATCGAGCAGGGCCTGGACAAGGCGGCCGACGCGGCCAAGGAGAAGTCCGGTCACGAGGAGCAGATCGACAAGGGCGTGGAGAAGGGCGAGGAGTTACTCGCCGATTCCGACCGGGATCCGGCGAGCAGCGGTAGCCGACGAACATCGCCGCCCGGCGCATGCTGACGAGCGGGACCAGGTGAGGGCCATCCTGCCCGGCAGTGGTCGGAGCGGATCATGGAGAGGCCGCCTCAACGCACAGGGCGGCCTCTCTTAATGTCTAGAATCCTTCGATTTCATCGAGCGTTTCCGGTCTCTTCTTGCGTTGCGGTGCGGGTGTCGGAAACCGCGCGGTTGAGATCAGAGCTCTGATTTCAATTGGAAATTGTGGTGGTCAGGCCACCGGGAGCTCCACGGCGGCGGCTTCCGCCGACAGCGCGACGACCCGTCCGCCGCGCTCACCGAGTTCCCGCAGGCGCTCCAGCCCGGTGCCGTTGAGCCGCACGGTCGCGCTCGCGCGCGCCGTGGTCGCGAGTTCGTCGAGCGTCTGCCGCGCGTCGTGGCCCGCATCCACTGTGGACTTCAGGCCTCCGGTTGAGGCGAGCGACCCGCGGGCCGCGCCGAGCCGGCCGAGGGCGTCATCCACGGCGTCGAGCAGCGCGATTCGGTTGCCTTCCGTCATGGCCCGCACCAGCTCCGGCGCGCTGCCCGCGACCCGGGTGCCGTCGCGGAACGAGCCGGCGGCCAGCGACAGCGCCAGCGGGCCGCCATCGGCCCCGACCGACGCGAGTACCGCAGCGAACACGTGCGGCAAGTGCGAGATGCGCGCGACCGCGAAGTCGTGCGAGGCGGCGGAGGTGGGCACCACCTGGGCGCCGCAGTCAAGCGCGAGCTGGGCGGCCTCCCGCCACGCGGCGAGCGTCGTGTCCTCCTCGACGGTCACCGCCCAGGCCGCCCCGGCGAACAGCTCGCCCGACCCGGCAGACCAGCCGGAACCCGACACCCCGGCCATCGGGTGGCCACCGGCGTACCGGGCACCGGGCAGCAGGCTGCGGACCTCGGCGGCGACCGGATCCTTGACGCTCACCACGTCGGTCAGCCAGGACTCGGGGGCGTGCTCGGCGATCTTCCGCAGCACCTCGCGCACGGCGGTCAGCGGCGTCGCGACGACCACGAGCGCCTCCTCCTCGGCGGCTCGGCGCAGGGCCGGCTCGATTTCGAGGACGTCGAAACCGTCGGCCCGCGCGGCGGCGGCGTCCGACTCCGACTTGGTGGTGCCCCAGGCGGGGCGCCCGGTGGCCTTGGCGGCTCGCAGTACCGAACCGCCGATGAGTCCCAGTCCGATCACGCACACGGCACGCATCGGTCTATCCTGCCCGACTTCCCTGTCGGCCACGCACCCGGTTGAGCGGCAAACAATGCCCGGAGGGTTACGAGCGCGCAATAGTGCTTTCGGGTGGCGTTCGTACGCTCTACGGTGTCCTCATGACGGTGCAGGAGCCGGTCGCTGGCTTCGCCGTCGCCGTGGTGCGGGAGGACGGGCGGTGGCGGTGCAGCGCGATGGACAAATCGGTGCTGACCGGGCTGGACGCCTCGATCACGGCGTTGCGCGAGCTGCGTTCCACCGGCGCGGTGTTCGGTATGTGCAATGTGGACGACGAGTTCTTCGTGCTGATCAGACCGGTGCCCGGAGGGGTGGACCTGCTGCTGTCGGACGCCGCCGCGGCGCTGGACTACGACATCGCGGCGGACGTCCTCGACCTGCTGCGCATCGACCCGCCCGATGAGGACGACGAAGAGGTGTGGCCGGAAGGTAACCTGGCCATCTTGTCCGATCTCGGGCTGCCCGAGGGCGAGCTGCTGGTGATCATCGAAGAGGTAGACCTCTACCCGGACGAGCAGCTGGAGATGATCGCCCAGCGCTGCGGCTTCGGGGACAACTTCGCGAAAGTGCTGGAGAAGCTGGACCAGTGAGCACATCCGGTGCCCGCGCCGGGGACACTGACCTGGTGCGGGCCGCGTTGCGAGTCGCCGCCGAAGCACCGTCCACTGGGGATGTTCCGATCGGCGCGGTCGTGGTCGACCAGGAGGGGCGGCTCCTCGCCAGCGCGCACAACCAGCGCGAGGCGCTGCAGGACCCCACGGCGCACGCGGAGATCCTCGCGTTGCGGGCCGCAGCCGCCGCGCACGGCGACGGTTGGCGGCTGGAGGGCTGCACGCTGGCGATCACGGTGGAGCCCTGCACGATGTGCGCAGGGGCATTGGTGCTGGCCAGAGTGGCCAGGGTGGTGTTCGGGGTGTGGGAACCCCGGACCGGCGCGGTGGGGTCGCTGTGGGACGTGGTGCGGGATCGTCGCCTGAACCACCGGCCGGAGGTGGTCGGCGGCGTGCTTGTCGACGAGTGCGCGGCGCTGCTCGAGGACTTCTTCTCCGACCACCGCGAGTAGGAACCCGCATCACCACGACCGGCCCGCACCCGGGCGGCTCCGTTTCAGCTGTCGTATTCGACCAAGAGGTACGTCGTCGTTGCCGTAGCGGGCGGTGGGAACCTTCTGGGCCCACGCGGTGGCGGAATTGATGTCGGCCGCATCGACGCCGTACAGCCCGGCGACGACCGCCCGGGCGGGCTGGGTGACGCCGTCATTCACGATCGCCGAGCCGCCGCGCACGCTTTACCGGGCGGGTGGGGTCGTGGAAACCAGCCCCGTAGACGAAAGCGCCAGCGTCTTGGACTTCCTTGACGTAGGCGATCCAGTCGGAGACCTCCCGCGATCACGTCGGGCACCAGCGGGTCGCGTACCAGCACGCCGCACGAGCCGGTTCACGAAATCCTCGGCCGTGTCGAAGCCGGGCAACCCCCACGCCTCGCCGCCCAAGGTGAGCTCCCTCGACGTGACGTGAGCAGTCACGACCGCCGTGTTGACCAGCCGCGGGATCGGCAGGTGCGGCATGGACGCACCGTGCGCGAAGACGAACCCGGATGGCGGGGCCTCGGCTGTGACTTCCACCGTGCTCGGCGACGTCTCCGGCCCCGGACCGCGACATGCACGCGCCCATGGTCCTCCCAGACCACCAACTCCCAGTTCGCGTACGTGATGAAGTGCATTCGGGTGCCGCCGAAGCGCCGCTGCTGCTCCACACCCGCTCGGCGTACGGCGAGTCGGACGGGCGGTGGTCGATCTCTCGATCACCACAGCTTTGTTCTCACCGCCTTGCGCGCCAGATGCACGATAGGCGGCTGCAGTGCGGGAAAGCCGCAGTGCACGGAGGTTTCTGAGTTTATCCGTGCCCACATCCTCGCCGGATGGCCAGAGTGGACGGTGTCCGCACCGCCCATGAACTGCTCGAACAGCTCCACTCGGCACCACCACCACCACAGTCCGCGCGAAACCGCCGGGACTCGCGAGGTGATCAATTTTGTGAAGGTCGACCGCGCCGATCGAACCCAAGGCGGGAGGGAGAGTGGATCTGGCAGGTTCCACCGGTTCGGGCGGCCTGTCCGCATCGCGATCGGTGCTCCGGCCTGTGACGATGAGCCCGTCCGCTTGCGACGGGCGGACTGATCGCGTTGCAAGGGAAGTGTGACGTGGAGCCGACTGATGCAGTCCTGGCCACGCGCATCGCGACCGGCGACACCGGTGCCTTCGAGCTGGTGGTGCGCCGGTATTCCGACGGGATCTTCGGCATGGCGATGCGGATGCTCGGCGACCGGGCCGAGGCGGAGGACGTGGTGCAGGACGCGTTCATCGCGATGTGGCGGCGGGTCGGCGATCTCGCCGAACCGGCCGCCCTGCGGACCTGGTTGTTCAAGGTCGCCCACCGGCACTGCCTGATCGTGCTGCGCCGCCGGCGGACGCGCCGAACCGCTCCCGTCGGCGTGATCCCCGAGCACCGGAGGGCGGTAGGGGCCGCGGCGCTGATCGCCGATCCGCAGCGGGTCGCGGAGGCGGAGGAGGGTGTGCTGGCGTTGCGGCGCGCGCTCGCGGTCCTGCCGAGCCGGCAGCGCGATGTCTGGCTGCTCGCGGAGGTCGACGGCCTGTCCTACATCGAGATCGGCCAGCGCGTCGGGGCCGGTGAGCAGGCGGTGCGAGGTCGTCTTTCGCGGGCCAGGACCAGCCTCGCCAGCATGATGCGGGCCTGGCGCTGACCCACCCCCGCTGTTGAGCGCTGTCGGGCGACCGGTAGCCTAGCTGGCGGTAGCGTGTCCGAGCGGCCGAAGGAGCGCGCCTCGAAAGCGCGTGTGGTTAACAGCCACCGTGGGTTCGAATCCCACCGCTACCGCTCGCAAGGGCCGGTTCTCGTCAGCGACGGGAACCGGCCCTGTTCGTGCGGTCTCGTTTGGTCTTGTTAGGCGGGCATCAGAACACCGGTCGTACCCCGGTCTGCTTGCGTGTTGCCATTCAGGTAGATCACATGTGCTCCCCGGCCGGGCCAGCTCTGCCTGCACGACACACGGCGGCACGAATTCCCGGTGGGTCTGGTCAGGGTTGGTACCGTGCGGCGATCTTGGTGACCTGGCTGTTTTCATCGAGCCAGATCTTGGCCGACTGGTTGCCCTGCTGAGTGAAGTCGTCCAAGGTGATCGGAATTACACCAAGTCCCTCCGAGCCGATCTGGGGTGAGTCGGTCGGCGTGGCGCCTTCGAAAGGGCTGAGCAACTGGACATCCGGAGCAAGCGCGGCGACCTGACGCGGTCCGCCGGTGCTAACCGGGTGCGGCGCCGCCATGGAGGAGTCATCCATCCTGCCTTCGACCCAGGAGACCATCCAATGCCCGTTGTTCTTGGCGAACTCCAGATCGACGGCCACGTCGACGGCGTGGATGTTCGAAGCCACGGCGCCTGCCCCGGTGTTCGTCTCGGGGTTGGCAACGCTCGCGGCGCCTGCCGCCGATCCAGGCGGGGTCGGCGACGATGTCGCCTGTCCGGCTAGGGAGGTGCACCCGGTCACGAACACCGCTGCGGCCAGCAGCCCGCCGGGGATCAGAACGGCCATGCGGCTGATCTTGCGCATTTGTTTCTCCTACAACCGGGTTGTTTCCGACTCTTCGATCAGGTAGACGTGCCGGGGCCGTGGCGGTTGTCAACGGTTGGGCAAAAATCGATCAACAAGCGGTTCCACTGCCTGAACGGGCTTCACGGTGCCTAGATGGCCAGGATCGTGCGGAACAGTTGGCGGGCCATGAGCCGCATAGCTGCAAGATGATCCCCTGGTTCGGAAAGAGCCTTAGTAGCGCAACGGCAGGTTGAGATTCTGGCGTGCTCACGTGATCGTGTTTTCCCGCTCGCTGCGCGGCGGTAGCTTCACGTCGATCAGGTCGCCTGGCGAGGGGAAGCCGAAGTGCGCATCACATCGTTGCTGACCGCCATCGCAGCGGCGCTGCTGGTGGTGCCGACCATGGCGGCTACGGCGCCGCCGCAGCAGGCCCGCATCCACGACATCCAGGGGACCACGCGGGTTTCGCCGCTGGTCGGCCAGCGGGTGGCCGGGGCGCCGGGAGTGGTCACCGGCGTGCGCGGTTTCGGCTCGTCCCGCGGGTTCTGGTTCCAGGACGGAGAACCCGACGCGGACCCGCGCACCAGCGAAGGGCTCTTCGTGTTCACCGGGAAGCAGACCCCGGCGGTGGCGGTCGGCGACGCGGTCGCGGTCTCAGGGCTGGTCGCGGAGTACCACCCGACGGCAGAGGGCGAGACGCCGGAGACCACGCCGAACCAGTCGGTCACCGAGCTCACCGAGGCGACCTGGAAGGCCACTGGCAGGGGCAGCGTCCCGGCCGAGGTGCTCAGGGCGGACACCGTCCCTGCCGAGTTCGCACCGCTGGAAGGCAACATCGACAAGCGCGAGTTGGAGCCGCAGCGATTCGCGCTGGACTACTACGCCTCGCGCGAGGGGATGCTGCTACGCGTCGACGACGCGCGGGTCGTCGGGCCGACCGACGCCTACCGGGCGCTGTGGATCACCAGCAAGCCCGTGCAGAACGCGAACGGCCGCGGCGGCACCACCTACACCGGCTACGCCGAAGCCAACGCCGGGCGACTGAAGATCGAGTCGCTGTCGGACACGCAGTTCCCCGCCGCGAACGTCGGAGACCGGCTCCACGGAAGCACCGAAGGACCGCTGGACTACTCGCGCTTCGGTGGGTACGTGCTGGAGGCCGAGAGGCTGGGTGAGCACGTGCCGGGCGGCCTGCAGCCGGAGACGACGCGGTCGCAGGGACGCGACGAGCTCGCCGTCGCCACGTACAACGTCGAGAACCTCGCCCCGAGCGCCGACCAGGCCAAGTTCGACCGGTTCGCCGAGGGCGTCGTCGACCGACTCGCCGAGCCGGACATCGTTGCGCTGGAAGAAATCCAGGACAACTCCGGGCCGATCGACGACGGCGTGGTGGCCGCGGAGCAAACGCTGCAGCGGTTCACCGACGCGATCGTTGCGGCGGGCGGGCCGCGCTACCAGTGGCGGCAGATCGACCCGCAGAACAACGCCGACGGTGGGCAGCCCGGCGGCAACATCCGGGTGGCCTTCCTGTTCAACCCGGACCGGGTGTCCTTTGTGGATCGTACAGGTGGCGACGCGACCACGCCGGTGCATCCGGTGGCCCACGGCCCGCGCATCGCGCTGAGCGCCTCGCCGGGGCGCATCGACCCAGCCAACGAGGCGTGGCGGGACAGCCGCAAGCCGCTCGCGGGCGAGTTCCTGTTTCGCGGTAGGCCGGTGATCGTGGTGGCCAACCACTTCAACTCCAAGGACGGTGACCAGCCGCTGCACGGCCGCCTCCAGCCCCCGGCGAGGTCGTCTGAGGAGCAGCGGAAGCGACAGGCCCAGGCGGTTCGCGCCTTCGTCGACGAGGCGCGGGCGGTCAACGACGAGGCCGCGGTCGTGGTGCTCGGCGACCTCAACGACTACGGCTTCTCCCCGGCACTCGCGCCGCTGACCACCGGGGGAGCACTGGTGCCGCTGGCCGGCTCGGTACCGCCCGCCGAGCGCTACAGCTACGTCTACGAGGGCAATTCCCAGCAGCTGGACCACATCCTGGCCACCCCGTCGATCACTGCGGAGTACGACGTCGTTCACATCAACGCGGAGTTCGCCGACCAGGCCAGCGACCACGACCCGCAGATCGCCTGCCTCCGGTTCTAGCCTGTTTCCAGGCTCATTCCTGCCGGGCGGTTCCGGTGGCCGCCGCAGTGGGAGTGGCCTGGTTCTGCCTCGCCAAGCGGTGTGGAGCGAACGGACTGTTCACTTCAATAGGCGAGGCGAACGGTCCGTTCGCTCTGTTCCTCTGATGTGGGCGCTGGGCTGTTGGTGTGAAGCGAACGGACTGTTCACTTCAATAGGCGAGGCGAACGGTCCGTTCGCTCTGTTCCTCTGATGTGGGCGCTGGGCTGTTGGTGTGAAGCGAACGG
>NZ_JBSFLZ010000001.1:0-15750 GCF_053599315.1 Saccharopolyspora sp. NPDC000995 | reverse complement strand
GACTGTTCACTTCAATAGGCGAGGCGAACGGTCCGTTCGGTCCATGCCAGCACCTTCCAAAGCAGCCTGTTCAGCACCCACGGGTGCTCGCGGCCACCACCTGCGGATACGTCGTTCAAGGGCGGATGTTCTGGTTGAGGTGGAAGAGGTTGTGCGGGTCGTACTCGCGCTTCACCTGGACCAGCCGGTCGTAGTTCCCCTTGTAGTTCGCCCTGACCCGGTCCTGGTCGTCGCCGGCCATGAAGTTGACGTACCCGCCCTCCTCGCTGTGCGGCGCGGTCGCGGCGTAGTAGTCGCGTACCCAGGCGATGTTGGCTTCGTTGTCCGCCGGGTCGGGCCACATCCCGGCGATGACGGCCGCGAAGTTCGCATCCCGATAGGCGAACGCCGTCGCATCCGCCGCGACCCGGTGGCAAGCGCCGTCGATCGGGTAGATGTGCACCGTCGAGTTCAACGCCGGCACCTTCGGTCCGAACTGGGCGTGGGCGGCGATCATCTCGTCGGTCAGCTCGACGACGAAGTTGGCCTTCCAGTAGTGCTGGAGACCAGGCGGGACGAGCGCGTCGAAAGTGCTGTTGAGCCGCGGATAAGGCATCGGGCCCACGTGTTCGGCGACGATTGGCGCAATGTCGCGCAGCGGCTGGACGACGGCCGGGCCCGCGTCCATCGGCCCGGCCCAGCAAGCGACGATCGCGATCAGCACGTCGCCGTGCCGGTTCTCGGGGATGAACGGCAGCGGTGGCGCGATCTGGAAAGCGGGGAACGCGCTGAACTCTTCCGGGGCATGGGTGATGATCTCGCGGAAGGCCCGCAGCACGTTCGAGGCCTGGTCGACGTCGAAGAAGATCAGGCCGCCGTAGATGTCGCGCACCGGGGCGAGCCGGTACTCGAACGAGGTCACGACGCCGAAGTTGCCGCCACCGCCGCGCAATGCCCAGAACAGGTCCTCGTGCTGCCGCTCGTCGGCCACGACCAGCTCACCGGCCGCGGTCACGACGTCCGCGGAGACCAGGTTGTCGCAGGACAGGCCCAGGCCGCGGGCGAGGTGCCCGATGCCGCCGCCGAGGGTGAGCCCGCCGATGCCGGTGGTGGAGATGAGGCCGCCGGTGGTGGCCAGCCCGAAAGCGTGAGTGGCGGCGTCGACGTCGCCCCAGGTCGTGCCGCCTTCGGCCCGCGCGGTCCGGCCGCCTGGCGAAACCCGCACGCCGTGCATCGGAGTCAGGTCGAGCACCACACCGTCGTCGCAGGTCCCGAACCCGGGCACGCTGTGCCCACCACCGCGCACGGCGAGGTCGAGCTCGTTGTCCCGCGCGTAGTCGACGGTCGCGACGGCGTCCCCGGCGTTGACGCACCGCACGACGACCTGCGGCCGACGGTTGATCATGGCGTTGTAAACGCTTCGGGCCTGCTCGAAACCGTCGTCCTGCCGGCTGATCACGGCCCCGCGAACCCGCTCCCGCAACGTCTCGATCGTCAAGTCCATCGGAGCCACCCCGCCCGGGAGAACCAGCGCCATCGCGACTAACAGTGCGGCGAGCCGACCAGGTGGGACAGGGACGTATGGCCCGGGAGACGCGAAAGAGCCCCGGTCGCGGTGTCGCGTCCGGGGCTCTGACCAGCGGAGGATACGGGATTCGAACCCGTGAGGGCTATTAACCCAACACGATTTCCAATTCCGATGGCAGAGGTCAACACGGGTACCTAGCCGTACGTTCGCGCTGGTCAGCGCCATTGCTGGAACAGTGGGGGGTGGTTGGCGTGGGTACGTACTGAGACGGAAACTGAGCCGATCATCTGGGCGGCTGAGAGTTCGTGAGCGTGCTGACGGGTCCTTGTCTACATGGCCCCGGCTGGTTCGTGGCGTCTACGGCGATCTCAGCGCCTCTTGAGAGCCCTGTTGATGCTCGGAGATCATGCGGTAGTTCCAAGTCGGTTCGCCGCCGATCGGAGGCCTGCGGGCCGCTGAGCCGTGCCTCGGGAGCCCTCTAGGCCTAGAGGGGCCGCTAGACACCCATTCCGGCTCTGATCAGCGACCTAGGGCCTAGAGGGCAGTCACGACCGCCAACCACCCCCCACTGTTCTAGCCCCTTGGCGCTGGTCGACCGACGCGAGGATGCAGCAGAATGGAGACCATGAGCGAGCAGCCAGTGAGCGTATCCGCCGACGGCCTGGCGTCGTGGAACGAAGCGGTGCATCGGGCCGAGCGTGGCGAAAGCGTGCCCGTGATCGCCCACGGTGAGCACGTTGCCGACGTCGTGCCCTCCGGTGAGATCGATCGTTTGCGCGAGACGATCGAAGTGCTCTCCGACTCAGACGTCGTGCGCGACCTGCGCGAAGGTCTCGCCGACATGGCCGCCGGCCGAACCATCTCCGCAGACCAGATGGCCGCCGACCTCGCAGCCCGTGCGGCCAACGAATGACCCACCAGCCCAGCTACGCCGTCACCTATACCGCTTCCGCACGCCGTCAGATGAACCGGCTACCTCTGGCGGCTGCAATGGCAATGCATGATCACCTGACGGGCCCCGTTGCCGACATCCGCACCGCCTTGGAAAGCGGCTAGACGAGCCGCTAGGGGACCTGCACAGCACTCGGCGCGGCGAGTATCGAGCCCTCTACTCGATCGATGACAACGAAGTGACCGTCACAGTCGTGACCGTCGCTCATCGCCGCGACGCATACCGTTCGCGCTAAAAGCAGCATTACTTCGGTCATGGAGATCATGAGCTGGTCTGAGGCGTCGATGGCCAAGCGATACATGCACGTCCCGCACGAACTCGTGACCGCGATCGCTGACCATGTGAGCGGCATGATGTGGCCCGACCCGGAGCCGGACGACGAGGACGAGCCGGACGACGAGCAGCCGGAACTCACCGCCGGCCAGGCCGCCGCGATCCGCAAGCTTGCCGAGGCTCTGCCGAAGCAGCTGCGGAAGCAGTTCGAGGCCCTGCTGCCGGACGATGAGGGCGACGACCCGACCGGTGGCATCGTCATCCCTGCGTAGCTGAAGCGGGAGCGGACCCCGCTTAACGGGGGCAACTGAGACGGTATCTGAGACTGGACGCGAAAGAGCCCCGGTCGCGGTGTTGCGTCCGGGGCTCTGACCAGCGGAGGATACGGGATTCGAACCCGTGAGGGCTATTAACCCAACACGATTTCCAATCGTGCGCCTTAGGCCGCTCGGCCAATCCTCCGTGCGGAAGCCTAGCAGGGCGGTGTCGATCAGCCGGTGCCGGGTTTGGGCCGTGTCCCGGTTCCCTCGTCCACCGGTTCCCGGAGGTCCGGAAGATCGAGGTGGCGGATCTGGTTCAGCTTGCTGAACAGTTCGAACGGCGTGCTGCGGGCGTCTGGCAGCGTTGCGGTGGGTCGCGTCCCGGGCCGCTCGGGGCTTCGGGTTACACTAAACGCGGACCTCGTGCGGCGTCCATCCTGTGAACTCCCCCAGGGCCGGAAGGCAGCAAGGGTAAGCGGGCTCTGGCGGGTGCACGGGGTCCCCTTATTTTCTCCGGGGACCACCCTCCCGGGCTTGACCGGCAGGTCCGGGGCGGGTTTCAGGCCGTGTTCGGGTTGTCGTGCTCACCGCGTAGGGTTTCCACCGTGGCGCTCGCCCTTTACCGCAAGTACCGGCCGGCGACCTTCGCTGAGGTCGTCGGGCAAGACCACGTCACCGATCCGCTGCGGACAGCGCTGTCCGCCGGCCGGATCAACCACGCGTACCTGTTCTCCGGGCCGCGCGGTTGCGGCAAGACCTCCAGCGCACGCATCCTCGCCCGCTCGTTGAATTGCGCGCAGGGCCCGACCGCCGACCCGTGCGGGGAATGCGACTCGTGCGTCGCGCTCGCGCCCGAAGGCGGTGGCAGCGTCGACGTCGTCGAACTCGACGCGGCCAGCCACGGTGGTGTCGACGACACCCGCGAGCTGCGCGATCGGGCTTTCTTCGCGCCCGCCCAGTCGCGGTACCGGATCTTCATCATCGACGAGGCCCACATGGTCACCACGCAGGGCTTCAACGCCCTGCTGAAGATCGTCGAGGAACCGCCGGAACACCTGATCTTCGTCTTCGCCACCACCGAACCGGACAAGGTGCTCACCACCATCCGGTCCCGGACCCACCACTACCCGTTCCGGCTGATGCCGCCGGGCGTGATGCGCGAGCTGATCGAGCGCATCTGCCACGACGAAGGCGTGCAGGTCGAGCCTGCGGTGTACCCGCTGGTGATCCGGGCGGGCGGCGGGTCCGCCCGCGACACGCTGAGCGTGCTCGACCAGTTGCTCGCCGGGGCGGGGCCCGAAGGCGTCACCTACGAGCGCGCGATGGCCCTGCTCGGGGTCACCGACGTCGCGCTGATCGACGACATGGTCGACGCGCTCGCCGCGGGCGACGGCGCCGCCGTGTACGGCACGGTCGACCGGCTCGTGGAAGCCGGGCACGACCCGCGCCGGTTCGGCTCCGACCTGCTCGACCGGCTGCGCGACCTGGTGCTGCTCAACTCGGTGCCGGACGCCGCGCAGCGCGGACTGGTGGAGGCCGCCGGGGACGAGCTCGCCCGGATGCAGAGCCAGGCCGAACAGCTCGGCGCGGCAACGCTTTCCCGGTTTTCCGAGATCGTCCACACCGGACTTTCCGAGATGCGTGGCGCCACCGCGCCCCGGCTGCTGCTCGAACTGCTCTGCGCGCGGATGCTGCTGCCGGCCGCATCCGACTCGGAAACCGCCCTGCTGCAACGGTTGGAGCGCGTCGAGCGCCGCATGACCATCGCGCCCGGTGCGGGTGCTCCCGACGTCGCTCCGGCTGGGTCGGCAGCTACGCCAGCGGCGGACGCCGATGCACGGCCGAAGCGCGTCTTCCAGCGGCCGCACGAGCGCGAAACGCAGGAGGCGGCCGCGTCGCAGGCACCGGCGGCACCGCCTGCAGGGCCAGCCCCGGAGCGTGCGACGCATTTACCTGAGGCCGAGTCGCGGCCGGCCGCCGAGCAGGCGCCGCGTCCCGCGCCTGCGCCGCCGCCCCCGGCGGCCGAGCAGGCGCCGCGTCCCGCGCCAGCGGCGGAGCCTGTGGCGGCAGCGCCCGCCGGGGCGGCCGAGGTGCGGAAGGTGTGGTCGGACG
Organism: Saccharopolyspora sp. NPDC000995; assembly: GCF_053599315.1. Taxonomy (NCBI): domain Bacteria; kingdom Bacillati; phylum Actinomycetota; class Actinomycetes; order Pseudonocardiales; family Pseudonocardiaceae; genus Saccharopolyspora; species Saccharopolyspora sp. NPDC000995. The sequence continues at coordinate 10,646 of NZ_JBSFLZ010000001.1, read as the reverse complement.
TCCTGCAGGCAGTCGCGAAGCGGAATCGGCCGACGCAGGCGTTGCTGCTCAACGCGACGGTGCAGGACCTCAACGGCGGCACGCTGGTGTTGTCGATGCCGACGTCCGGGCTGGTCAAGCAGCTCGCTCAGCAGCGGCGGTTGGACTTCGTCCGGGATTCGCTGCGCGAGGTGGTCGGCGGCGAGTGGGAAGTCCAGTGCGTCGAGGCCGGTGCCGCACCGCCGCCTCCGGTTCGACCTGCCGCGCCCAAGCAGCCGCCGCAGCGCCGGTCGACCCAGCACAGCGACTCAAGTGCCCAGCCGTCCAACGGCCAGGCCGCGAATCCGCAGGCCGGTGGCCAGGCTGCCAACGGGCGGGCGCCCTCTCGGCCGCAGGCGGGTTCGCCCGCGCGTCAGGGTTCGGTGCCGCGTCCGCCGGAGCCCGACGACATCCCGCCGCCGCCCGAGCCGCCGGACGAAGAGCCTCCGCCGCCGGACGACGTCCCGCCGCCTCCGGAACCGCCTAGGCCCCCGGAACCGTCGCGGGCACCGCGTCCGCCTGTCTCCGACGACGAGGAAGACCCGGAGACGATGCTCGCCGAGTCATCCCCGATGGACGCCGACTCCCGCGTGGGTCCGGACCCCGAAGCGGCGGCGGTGGAGCTCTTCGAGCGCGAGCTCGGCGCCCGCAGGATCGACAACTGAGCCCTGCCGCGAAGCGGCACCGCGCTCTGGAGCGCCCCTGGAAGCGGCGGCGGTTTCTCGCATGGCCCAGCCGCCCGTCGGGTGGGGGTCAGGCTTGCTTTGCCAGGTGGCGGGCCAGGAATGCCACCGCTTTCGGGTAGGCGTCGAGGCGGTTGGCGCGTTTGGCCAGGCCGTGGCCCTCGTCGTCGTAGACCCGCAGCTCGCACTCCAGGCCCTTGGCGCGGACAGCCGCCGCGATCTGCTCCGCTTCGGACAACGGCACCCGTGGGTCGTTCGCCCCGTGCACCACGAACAATGGCGCCACAATGGATGCGACTTCGGTCAGCGGCGACGCCTCGCGCAGGAATTCGGCGTCGGCCGCGAGCGAACCGTATTCGCGCTCGCGGTGCGTGCGGCGGTAGGCGGCGGTCCTCTCCAGGAACGTGACCAGCGACGAGATTCCGACGATGTCGACTCCGGCCGCCCACCGCTGCGGTTGGAACGCCAGCCCGGCGAGCACCATGTACCCGCCGTACGAGCCGCCCCACAGCGCCGCGCGCTTCGGGTCCAGTCCGATCGACGGCAGCCAGTCGTGCAGGTCGCCGAGGTCGGTCACCGATTCCAGCCGGTTGCGCCGGTCGTCGGCCGAGTACCAGCGCTTCCCGTAGCCGGTGGAGCCGCGGACGTTGGGCATCAGCACCGTGTGCCCCTGGGCGACGAGGGCCTGGACGATCGGGTTGAACGTCCGCACCGACTGGCTCTCCGGGCCGCCGTGGATGAGTAGCACCGCCGAACCGGCCAGCCGCGGATCGGCCTCGGGCGGCGAGTAGACGAAGCACGGCAGCTGCTCGCCGTCGCGGGTCGGCGCCCGGTGCGTGCTCGGCTCGACCGGGCGCTGGCCGCGGAGCTGCTCCGCGGAGGCGGTCAGCGATTCGCATTCGCCGGTCGCGGCGTTCACCAGCAGCGCGTCGCCCGGAATCGTTGCGGCGCTGAAGGACAGCGCGACGAACCGCGAGTCCGGTGACCAGGCCGGGGTGGGCAGCGGGAACGCGCACCAGCCGTCGGCGGGCAGCCGGACGGCCCGCAGCAGGTGACCGGTCGCGTCGTGCAGCGCGAGCCGGCTCGCGCCGTCCTCGTTGGCCTGCACGAGCAGCGTCGAACCGTCAGGGGAGAGCCAGCCGGTGAGGTCGTGCTCGTCGGAGGTCACCAGCCACCGACGCGCCCCGGTCCGCGGGTCGATGTGTGCGATGCCGGTGAGGTCCCGGTCGGCGTTGGTGGTGACGACCAGCCCGTCGGGCAGCCAGCCGAGCTGTACGTGCCGGGCTGGCACATCGCGGCCGGTCAGCGCTAGCACGTCCCCGGGTGCTGTCGTGTCGACCAGGAGGAGCTGGTCGGACATCGGCGGGTCGGCGGGCACGGTCAGCGCCAGGTGGCGGCCGTCCCGCGAGGCCGCCGCCTCCATGACCATGCCACCACCGTCGTAGGCGACCTGCTCGTCGCCGGTGGCCACGTTGCGGATCACCACGTCGAAGTCCACGTCGTTGCGGCGGTTGGTCGCGTAGACGATCAGGCCGGGCAGGACGTCGAGCAGCCGGTGCACGTGTTCGGGGTCGCGGACCAGCGGCTCCAGGTCGCGCAGCTGCGCCGGGCGGGCGCGCGGTTGGTCCAGGCGCAGCAAGCAGAGCTGGCCTCGCTCGTTGCCGTTGGTGTCGTGCTGCACGACCACGGCGCGCTCGCCGGGAAGGTAACGGCCGGTCACCGCGCCGGGCAGGGCGGTCAGCGGGGTCTGCTCGCCGTCGGCGAGCTCGACGAGCTGGGTGGAACCGGATTTGTCGGAGCCGGCCAGGACTCGGCCGGTGGCGGACACGTCGAAGGCCCGCCAGCTGGTCAGCTCCAGCAACCGCACGATGTCCAGCGCCATGCGATCACCATGTCATGCTTCGCCCCCACCGCCCAGGCCCGCCGCCGCCCGCACCGCCAGGCGGGGCGGTCCGCGCATTCTCTAGGCTGGTGGCGTAGCCCGAATCGGGGTACGCGCACGCGCCAGCCGTAGGAGGATCACGTGCAGCCTGGTGGCCAGCCGAACATGCAGCAGATCATGGAACAGGCGCAGAAGATGCAGCAGCAGCTGATGACTGCGCAGCAGGAGCTCGCCGCCGCGGAGGTCACCGGCAGCGCCGGTGGCGGCCTGGTCACCGCGACCGTCAGCGGTGCGGGCGAGCTGAAGGGGCTGTCGATCGACCCGAAGGTGGCCGACCCGGAGGACACGGAGACGCTGGCCGATCTGGTCGTTGCGGCGGTCCGCGACGCCAACCGAGCGGCGCAGGAGTTGCAGGCCGAGAAGATGGGTCCGCTCACCGGTGCGCTGGGCGGTGGGGGCCTCGGCGGTCTCAGCCTGCCGGGCATGTGATCGCAGTTTCAGCTGGAACTGCGCACCGTCGTCGGCGGGGAGTGCGGTTTCAGTTGAAACTGCACTTCAATCCCTGGAAACGAGCGATAAGTGTACGAAGGTCCGGTTCAGGATTTGATCGATGAGCTCGGCAGGCTGCCGGGCATCGGTCCGAAGAGCGCGCAGCGCATCGCCTTCCACCTGCTCGCGGCGGAGCCCGCGGACGTGACCCGGCTGCAGGAGGTCCTGCAGAAGGTCAAGGAAGGCGTGGTGTTCTGCGACGTCTGCGGCAATGTCTCGGAGGAGACGACCTGCCGCATCTGCCGGGACGCCCGGCGGGACACGGCGCTGGTGTGCGTTGTCGAGGAACCCAAGGACGTGCTGGCGATCGAGCGCACCCGTGAGTTCAAGGGGCGCTACCACGTGCTCGGCGGCGCGCTGGATCCGCTGTCCGGGGTGGGGCCGGACCAGCTGCGGGTGCGTGAGCTGCTGGCCCGCATCGGGCAGGACGAAATCACCGAGGTGATCATCGCGACGGACCCGAACACCGAGGGCGAGGCGACCGCGACGTACCTGCTGCGGATGTTGCGGGACTTTCCCGGTCTGACGGTCACGCGGCTGGCATCCGGCCTGCCGATGGGTGGCGACCTGGAGTTCGCCGACGAGCTGACGCTCGGCCGTGCCCTCTCCGGTCGCCGCGCCATGTGATTTCCGAGCCCGCGCGTTTTCTCCTGGAAAATGCTCGTGAGTACTTCGGGGCGTAATAACGTCCCAGGCACTCACGAGCATTTTGTTGCGGTTACGCCGATCCGGTTGATGTGCGCTGGCCCGGAGTCCCGGCATCGCGACCCGGTCGGGTTGAAGGCGGCCGCGAGCGGTACCGCCGGAGGTGTTCGCTCATCGCCAGAATCAGTCGCGACGAGCATGAGCTTCCGCATTTTTTACCGGTTTTCCCGGGTTATCCGATAGTTCTTCCCGGGCCGTCCGGGCGGCTCAATGCTTTCGCCCACGTGGGTGAATGCCCGATAAATCGGGTTTTCCTTAGGCGCGCCTAAGTAGCTGGATCGTAACCTCAGGTGCTCCACCCAACTCCGAATGCGAGTTAGTCTCACGGAACTCTGAGACCTGAGACACACCGAGGTGCTTCCATGAGTAGAGCTCCATCGGCGCCGCGTCGCGTATCAAGCACGCGGCGCCGTGTTGTGACCGCTGGCGTCGCCATCGTCGCGGCGACCTCGCTGGCGGCCTGCGCGCAATCGCAGCGCGAGGCCGGCGGCGGTGAAGGCGGCACGCTCACCTTCGGCGCGGCAGGCGCACCCGACCTGTTCGACCCCTTCTACGCCTCCGACGGCGAGACCTTCCGGGTCACCCGTCAGATCACGGAAGGCCTCGTCGGCTTCAAGCCGGGCTCGTCCGACGTACAACCGGAGCTCGCCGAGAGCTGGGAGCACAGCCTGGACGGCAAGACCTGGACCTTCAAGCTCCGCCGGGGCGTGAAGTTCCACGACGGCACCGACTTCAACGGCGAAGCGGTGTGCAAGAACTTCCAGCGCATGTTCAACCAGACCGGCGCCGGTCAGAACAACGCGCTGTCCTACTACTGGATCGAGAACTTCGGTGGGTTCGCCGACGGCAAGACCCCGTCGCTGTACCAGGCGTGCGACGCGCCGGACGCGACCACGGCCGTGGTCTACCTGACGCGCGCCAGCTCGAAGTTCCCGGACATCCTCGGGTTGCCGTCGTTCAGCATGCAGTCGCCGACCGCGATGGACCAGTACCAGGCCAACAACGTGCAGGCGCAAGGCGACAGCTTCGTGTACCCGGAGTACGCCAAGGCGCACCCGACCGGCACCGGTCCCTTCAAGTTCGCCTCCTACGACGAGAGCAACGGCACCATCAAACTGGTCCGCAACGACGAGTACTGGGGCGACAAGGCCAAGCTCAACGAGCTGATCTTCCGAATCATCCCGGACGAGACGGTGCGCAAGCAGGAGCTGGAGTCGGGCGCCATCGACGGCTACGACTTCCCCAACGCCGCCGACCTCAAGGCGCTGCGCGACGCCGGCAACGACGTCCAGGTCCGCGACCCGTTCAACATCATGTACCTGGGCATCACCCAGAAGAACAACCCGGCGCTGCAGAACCTGAAGGTGCGGCAGGCGCTGGCGTACGCGGTGGACCGGGAGACGCTGGTCAAGTCAAACCTGCCGGAAGGCGCCTCGGTGGCCACCCAGTTCTACCCGAATACGGTGGACGGCTACGCAGAGGACGTGCAGAAGTACTCGCACGACCCGGCGAAGGCCAAGCAGCTGCTCGCCGAGGCGGGCGTGCCGAACCTGACGTTGAACTTCTACTGGCCCACCGAGGTGACCCGGCCGTACATGCCGGACCCGCAGGGCATCTACAACGCCCTCGCCGAGGACTTGCGCGAGGCGGGCTTCACCATCAACCCCGTGAGCAAGCCGTGGAACGGCGGCTACATCGACGACGTGGACAATGCCAAGGCCGACATCTTCCTGCTCGGCTGGACCGGTGACTACAACACGCCGGACAACTTCATCGGCACCTTCTTCGGCACGACGACCAACCGTTTCTACACCGCGGCCTCGCCGTGGGGCGAGGAGCTGGCAGCGCAGCTGAAGGCCGCAGACGGCGAGCCGGACGAGGCCAAGCGCAACCAGATGTACCAGGACATCAACCGGAAGCTGATGTCCGAGTACCTGCCCGCCGTGCCGCTGTCGCACTCGCCGCCGGCGATCGTGACCAGCCCGCGGGTGCACGGGTTGCAGACGTCACCGTTGACCGCCGAGGAGTTCGCGGCGGTGAGCGTTTCGGAGAAGTAAGTTGACGATTTCGCGCGGAACCGGCGCGGCTCCCGCACGGGGACCGTCGGTTTCGCGCGAAATCGCGCGCTCACGTCCGGACTGACCAAACGGGGGTTTCGTGCTCCGCTTCACGATCCGACGGCTCGCGCAGCTGGCGCTGGTCGTCGTTGTGCTGTCGATGCTGCTGTTCGCCTGGCTGCGGATGTTGCCCGGCGGCCCGGTGTCAGCGCTGCTGGGGGACCGCGCCACACCGGAGGCGCGCGCCAAGCTCGAAGCCGATCTCGGCCTGGACCAACCGATCTTCGTGCAGTATTGGCGTTTCCTGGGGCGCGCCATCACCGGTGACTTCGGCACGTCGACCGGCGTGCAGCGCGGGTCGCCAGCGCTGGAGGTGTTTTTGACCCGCTTCCCGGCCACACTGGAGCTGTCGATCCTGGCGCTGCTGCTGGCGGTGGTGGTCGGCATCCCGCTTGGCTACCTGGCGGCCCGCAAGCGCGGCAGCTGGCTGGACAACGTGAGCATCACCTGGTCGCTGATCGGTGTTGCGGTGCCGGTGTTCTTCCTGGCGTTCCTGCTGAAGTTCGTGTTCGCCATCCAGCTGGGTGCGCTGCCGGCCTCCGGCCGCCAGGACGTCGGGCTGAACGCGACGCGGGTGACCGGCTTCTACATCCTCGACGGGCTCCTGACCCGTGAGTTCGACGCCGCGTGGAACTCGTTCGTGCACCTGATCCTGCCGGCCATCGCGCTGTCCACCATCCCGTTCGCGGTGATCTTCCGGATCACCCGGGCTGCGGTGCTGGACGTGATGGATGAGGACTACGTGCGCACGGCGCGGGCGAAGGGCCTGACGGGCATGGTGATCCGGCGTCGGCACATCTTGCACAACGCGATGCTGCCGGTGGTGACGACGATCGGCCTGCAGACCGGCGCGCTGCTGGCCGGGGCGGTGCTGACCGAGCGGGTGTTCAACATCGCGGGGGTCGGCCAGGCGGTGGCGATCGGGTTCCAGCGCAAGGACTTCCCGGTGCTGCAAGTGGTGATCCTGGCGTCCGCGATGGTGTACGTGCTGGTCAACCTGATAGTCGACCTCTCGTATGCGTTGATCGACCCACGACTGCGGACACGGTGAGGTCATGGTGCTGAAAACGCAGCGCAAGGAACGCATCGACGCCCTGGCGGAGGCGGTGTCGGATGCCGGGGTGAGCCTGGCCGCGTCGGCGTGGCGGCGGCTGAAGCGCAACCCAGTGTTCGTGGTCGGCGCGGTGATCATCGGCGCGTTCGTGCTGCTGGCGCTGCTCGCGCCGGTGCTCGCCCCGCACGACCCGGCGCAACGCCTGCTGGAGCAGCAGGTTTCGCGCGCGGACAACACGATCCCGCCGCCGCAGGATGGTTTCCCGCTCGGCGGCGACCAGTACGGCCGGGATCTGTTCTCCCGGCTGCTGCTGGGTTCCCAGCAGACGCTGCTGGTCGCCGTGCTGGCCACCGTGATCGGGCTCGGCGGCGGCCTGGTGCTGGGCATCTCGGCCGGCGCGTTCGGCGGCTGGGTCGACGCGTTGGTCATGCGGATCGCGGACGTGATGCTGTCGGTGCCGTCGCTGCTGCTGGCGGTGTCGATCGGCGCGTTGTTCGCGCAGCAGACCCAGTTCACCGTGATCCTCGCGGTGGCGATCGTGCAGGTGCCGATCTTCGGGCGGTTGCTGCGCGGCACGATGCTCGCGCAACGGGCCAGCGATCACGTGCTGGCCGCGCGGGCGCTGGGCGTGAAGGAGAGCGCGATCGTGTTCCGCCACATGCTGCCGAACGCGCTCGGCCCGGTCATCGTGCAGGCCACCCTGGTGCTGGCGGTGGCGATCATCGACGCGGCGGCGCTGTCGTTCCTGGGGCTGGGCGCGGCCGACGACTCGGTGCCGGAATGGGGGCAGATGCTCGGCGGCGCGCAGAACATCATCGACTCGCACCCGCAGCTGGCGTTCTGGCCGGCTGGTTGCATCATCCTGGTCGCGCTCGGGTTCACGCTGGCCGGCGAGTCGTTGCGGGATGCCTTGGACCCCAAACGCCGGCGCTAGAGATGAGGAAACGGATGGCACTGCTGGAAGTTCGCGACCTCTCGGTGGTCTTCGCTCGCAAGGGCGAGCCGCCGGTCACCGCCGTGGACGGCATCTCCTTCGACGTCGATCCGGGCCGCACCGTCGGCCTGGTCGGCGAGTCGGGATGCGGAAAGTCGGTCACCTCGCTGGCGATCATGGGCCTGCTGCCGAGCACCGGGGCGGAGGTTTCCGGTTCGATAAACTTCGACGGCACCGACCTGCTGCAGCTGCCCCGGCGCGAGCTGGATCAGCGCCGCGGCCGCGACCTGAGCATGGTGTTCCAGGACCCGCTGACCTCGTTGAACCCGGTGGTGCCGATCGGCCTGCAGGTGTCGGAGGTCATCGAGCGGCACCGCGGGCTGCCACGCAAGGAGGCGATGCCGGAGGCCGAGGACCTGCTGCGGCGGGTGGGGATTCCGGACCCGAGGCGGCGGTTGAAGGAGTACCCGCACCAGCTCTCCGGCGGCATGCGGCAGCGCGCGCTGATCGCGATGGCGCTGGCCTGCAAGCCGCGGCTGCTCATCGCCGACGAACCGACCACCGCGCTGGACGTGACGATCCAGGCGCAGATCCTGCAGCTGCTGACCGAACTGGTCGTCGAGACCGAGACCGCGCTGATCATGATCACGCACGATCTGGGTGTGGTGGCCGGGCTCTGCGACGAGGTGAACGTGCTTTACGCGGGCCGGGTGGTGGAACGGGCCGCGCGGCACGAGCTGTTCGCCCGGCCCCGGCACCCCTACACGGCGGGCCTGCTGGCCTCGATCCCACGGCTGGATTCGCCGCGCGGCCAGCGGCTGTCGCCGATCAAGGGCTCGATCAGCGACAACATCCCGTGGGACGCCGGTTGCGCGTTCTGCCCACGCTGCCCGAACGCGAAGGAGGTCTGCGAGCAGCAGACCCCGGACGTGAGCATCGACGTCGGCGCGCGGCTGCTGCGCTGCCACAACCCGGTGCGCGAGACTGTGTCGACCCCGGTGGAGGCGTGATGAGCTCCCCCCTCCCGCCGCCCGCCGCTGGTTCTGCCGCAATTTCAATGGAAATCGGACCTTCGATTTCCATTGAAATCGCGTGGGGGGCACTGGCGCGACACGGCCAGACCACGCACCTGTTGACCGCATCGGATGCCGGCGCCTGGTGCCGGACCCTGGAGGCGTCATGACCGAAGCCCCGGAAACCGCGGGGAATTCCCGGGAAGTGCTCGTCGACGTCGACCAGGTCGAGGTGCACTTCCCGATCAAGCGCGGCGTGGTGCTGGATCGCACGGTCGGCCACGTGTACGCCGTCGACGGGGTGTCGCTGCGCATCGAACGCGGCGAAACCTACGGCCTGGTCGGGGAATCCGGCTGCGGCAAGTCGACGCTGGGGCGCGCGGTGCTGCGGCTGGAGAAGCCGACCGGGGGCCGCGTGGTGTTCGACGGCGTCGACCTGTCCGGGATGAAGGGCGAGCCGCTGCGCCGGATGCGCCGCCGGATGCAGATGGTCTTCCAGGACCCGCTGTCGTCCCTGGATCCCCGGCAGTCGGTGCAGTCGCTGCTGGTCGAGGGCATGCGGGCGCACGGTATGGACACCGGCCGGACGGCCACCGACAGGCGGTTGCGCGAGTTGCTGTCGGCCGTGGGCCTGCCGTCGACCTCGCTGCGCAAGTACCCGCACGAGTTCTCCGGCGGCCAGCGGCAGCGCATCGGCATCGCCCGGGCGCTGTCGGTTGGGCCGGACCTGGTGGTGGCCGACGAGCCGGTGTCCGCGCTGGACGTGTCGGTGCAGGCGCAGGTGCTGAACCTGCTGGAGGACCTGCAGGCCGAGTTCGGGTTGACCTACCTGGTGATCGCGCACGACCTCGCGGTGGTGCGGCACATCGCCGACCGGGTCGGGGTGATGTACCTCGGCGGCATCGTGGAGGAGTCCACATCGGACGACCTGTACGAGCAGCCGCTGCACCCGTACTCGAAGGCGCTGCTCTCGGCGGTCCCGGTGCCGGATCCGGCGGTGGAGGACGAGCGCGAGCAGATCCTGCTCTCCGGCGACCTGCCTTCGCCGGCCGCGCCGCCGTCGGGCTGCCGCTTCCACACCAGGTGCCCGTGGCGGCAGTCGACCCGGTGCGACACGCAGCGGCCGGAGCTGCGTGAGCTGAAGCCCGGACACCGGGTGGCGTGCCACTACGCCGAGGACATCCGCGACGGCCGCCTGAAGCCGCACGAGGTGTCGGCCGAAGCGGTGAACCCGGCGGACTTCGGCGACCTCGACGTCGCCTCCGCCCACCCGGCCTGAGCGCGATTTCAATTGAATCGGACCTTCGATTTCCATTTAAATCGCGCGTTGTCCACTGCCGTAGGGTTCCGGACATCTAGGTTCACAAGATCGCTAGGTCCGGCCGAACGGAGGCAGTGGGTGAGGTACAGCAGTGCTGCGCGGTGCTCCGCGTGCGAGCACCGGGCGATACTGGAGCGGGCGACCGCGCAACGCCTGATGACCGAGACCGACCGGATCCTGGTGCCATACGACTGCCCGGAGGGCAACGGCATCCACGTCCGCAACCCGGACTTCGAACGCGGCCCCACCCGCTAGGGCTCGGCAGCGGCGGGGGGGTGGGGCGGCAAAGCCCCCCCCCCCCCACCCGCCCCCCCCAGGAGCGCCCCCCCGCGCCCCCACCCCAACCCCCCGCCCCCCCAACACCCAACCA